>JAFPLG010000162.1 GCA_017402895.1 Paludibacteraceae bacterium | reverse complement strand
GTCGGCTTGCCCTCATAGTGCGTGGCAGCCACTACGGCAAACTTCACATCCGTGAACTTGCCACGCAAAAGCGGCATCACGTTGCGGATCATCGTCGGGTCTTCTTCGCCCTCCATGCGCACCAGTTTCACGTCGCCCAGATCCTCTGCGCGCTCGATGATATTGTCGCGGAAGACCTCCAACTTCTCGGCCATATACTGCTCGATCTGCTTCTTCAGTCCCGCATTCTCTTCGATATGCTTGTTGATAGCGTTGATGATATCGGGTGCGTTATGCAGCGTCTCGCGCATATTGGTTATCATGTCCTGCATGTCATAGTAGATCTCATCGGCTTTCTCGGCCGTCATCGCCTCGATACGACGCACACCGGCAGCTACGCTGGTCTCCATCGTGATGCGCACACTTCCGATCTTTCCCGTCGAAGCCACGTGGCAACCACCACAGAGCTCCACCGACGGACCGTACTTGATGACACGCACGTCGTCTCCGTATTTCTCACCAAACAACGCCATCGCGCCCATCGCCTTGGCTTCGGCTATCGGCGTGTGACGACTCTCTTCCAGCGGCAGGTCTTGACGAATAATTTTATTGGCCAGTCGCTCCACTTCACGCAGTTCTTCCGGCGTCACTTTCTGGAAGTGGCTGAAGTCGAATCTGAGGCTGTTAGGCGTCACCAGACTACCCTTCTGCTCTACGTGCTTGCCCAGCACCTCGCGCAATGCATAATGGATGATGTGCGTCGCCGAGTGGTTGCACATGATGGCCTGTCTGCGCTCAGCATCTACTTGGGCTGTTAACGTAGCCTTTACGTCTGACGGGAGTTCCGTCATGATATGTACCGGCAGACCGTTCTCCCGCTTCGTATCCAAAATGGTAAATGGTAAATGACCAAATAGTAAATGACCTGTGTCTCCTACTTCACCACCCATCTCGGCGTAGAACGGCGTCTTGCTGAGTACTACTTGGTAGAACTCTTTGCCTTTCTGGCTGACCTTGCGGTAACGGAGAATCTGCGTCTCGCACGAGAGCTCATCATAGCCGACGAACTCGGTGTCGCCTTCACGGAGGACCGTCCAGTCGCCCAGGTCTTGCTTGTTCGCCTCGCGCCCCATCGATTTCTGATGCTCGAGGGCCTTGTTGTACTCCTCTTCGTTTGTAGTGAAGCCATTCTCACGCAGGATGAGTTCGGTCAGGTCGAGCGGGAAACCGTAGGTATCCTTCAGCGTGAACACATCCACACCACTTATCTCGGTCTTTCCGGCTTTCTTGGCTTCCTCCATCAGCTTATCGAGCAGACCGATACCCTTGTCCAGCGTACGCAGGAAGGCTTCTTCCTCGCTCTTGATAACCGGCGTGATTTGCTTCTCTTGTTTCACCAACTCGGGATAGGCCTCGCCCATGTCGGCAATCAGTTGCGGCACCAGTTGGTACATAAATGCCATGCGCATACCCAGGAACGTATAGCCATACCGAACCGCGCGACGCAGGATACGACGAATCACGTAGCCGGCTTTCTCGTTCGATGGCAGCTGTCCGTCTGTGATGGCAAAAGCGATCGTACGGATATGATCCGCGATGACGCGCATCGCGATGTCCGTCTCCTCTTTCTCGCCGTATTTCACGCCCGTCAACTCGCCAATCTTGCGGAGCATCGGCTGGAACACGTCGGTATCGTAGTTAGAGGTCTTACCCTGGATCGTACGCACCAGTCGCTCAAAGCCCATACCGGTGTCAATCACCTTCTTTGCCAGCGGCTCCAACGAGCCGTCTGCCTTGCGGTTGTATTGCATGAAGACGATATTCCAAATCTCTATCACCTGCGGATGGTCCTTATTGACCAACTCTCGTCCACTAACCTTTCGCCTTTCGTCCTCGGGTCTGCTGTCCACGTGGATCTCCGAGCACGGACCGCAGGGACCCGTATCGCCCATCTCCCAGAAGTTATCGTGCTTGTTGCCGTTGAGGATATGGTCCTTTGGCAGGTGCTTAGCCCATATCTCTGCGGCTTCGTTGTCGCGCTCCAGACCTTCTTCGGGCGAACCCTCGAACACGGTAGCATAGAGGTTTGCGGGGTCGATCTTCAGCACATCTACGATATACTCCCAGGCAAAGTCGATAGCCTCCTGTTTGAAATAGTCGCCAAACGACCAGTTTCCCAGCATCTCAAACATCGTGTGGTGGTAGGTGTCGTGACCTACTTCCTCCAGGTCGTTGTGCTTACCGCTCACGCGCAGACATTTCTGACTGTCGGCTACGCGCGGATACTTGATCGGGTCATTACCCAAAATGATACCCTTCCACGGGTTCATACCGGCGTTGGTAAACATTAGTGTCGGGTCATCCTTGATCACCATCGGTGCACTCGGCACCACTTGATGGCCTTTCTTCTCCATAAAGTCCAAAAAGGACTGACGAATTTCTTTACTTGTCATTATATTATTTTTCAGATTATTCGGATTACTCAGATTACTCAGATTATTCAGATTACTCCTGCGGCTGGCGCTCTTTCTTCGGTCCGCCGAAGGTTCGGAACTCAGGACGTGGCCGTCCTTCTGTATCAAACCGCTCGATAAACGGCAGCGGGTTCCGTTTCAGTTCTGCGCTCTCACGGCGGATAGCCAGGCTGTCGATAGCCATATATATCGCATGAAGCATGCTCTCCGGCGAGGCTTGGTTCTTGCCCGCCAGGTCGTAGGCCGTGCCGTGATCCGGCGAGGTACGGATGATACGCAGTCCGGCCGTGTAGTTCACGCCATTCATGTCCAGCGCCTTGAACGGAGCCAGTCCCTGGTCGTGGTACATAGCCAGCACGGCGTCATATTTCGCGAAATTGCCGCTACCGAAGAAGCCGTCGGCGGCATAGGGACCGAACACCCATTTGCCCTGTTCCCGGGCTTTCTGCACGGCCGGCAGAATGATGTCCTGCTCTTCTTTGCCGATCAGTCCGTTGTCGCCGGCATGCGGGTTGAGTGCCAGCACGGCGATACGCGGGTTGCGCACCCGGAAGTCGTCCATCAGCGCCTGGTGGAGCATGTCTATCTTGCGGAGTATTCGCTCCTCGGTGATATACTTGCTTATCTCCGTGATCGGCGTATGGTTGCAAACCAGCGCCACGCGCATCACGTCGCTCACCATCATCATCAGCGACTCATCGTCCTTGCCGAACAGATGGGCCAGATACTCGGTATGCCCTGTGAAATGCTGCCCTTTGGCTTTCAGGTCCTGACCCGCCGTATCCTTGTTGAGCGGAGCGGTAACGAGTGCATCCACCGCACCTTGTTGCAGGTCAGCGGCCGCACGTTGCAGACTGCATAGCGCCGCATGTCCGGCTTCTGCGGTCGGTTCACCTATCTTCACGGGCGTGTCGTCCGGGTAGCAGTTGATGATGCTCACGTGCCCCGGTTGCGCCTTGCGCGGGTCGTCTATGGTTTGCCATTGCAGTCCGTGCAACTCCTCATCCAGCGTCTTGGCATGCCGACGCGCTACGCTTAGGTTGCCGTACACCACCGGCGTACAGATCTCCGTTATGTGCGAGTCGTGCAGACTCTTGATGATCACTTCATATCCCACGCCGTTCACATCCCCGGCTGTAATTGCAATTATAGGTTTCATCCCTTTGAATCGTCAATATTTTTCGTTATGTATTTTCTCGTATTTGAGTTTCTCGAGTTCGTACGTACGCCGCTCTTCATCTTTGTAGCCCAGACTTATGACGCACAGTACGCTGAGCCCCTCAGGTATTCCGCACAGCTCTCGGATCAGTTCTTCCGCGCCTTCCCGCGCGTGCACCTGGCACCAGCATGCGCCCAGCCCTTGTTCTTCGGCAGCCAGCAGGATATGTTCGGCGGCGATGGCGCCATCGGCTTGCCATGTGTCGGTCAGGCTGGCGTCGAGTGCCACAACGATGGCGGCTTGTGCGGTCTCAAACATACCGCTTCCGTAGGTGCGGCATGCCTGCATAGCGCGCAGCGTCTCCGTCTGGCGCACCACCACAAACTCCCATGGATTGGTTCGTTTCGAACTCGGCGCCATGAGTGCGCATTGCAGCAGATAGTCTATTTTCTCCTGCTCTATAGGCCGGTCTTGATACTTGCGTATCGACCTGCGCTGCTGGCATAAACTACGAAAACTGTCCATACTGTCCCAAATTCATAGCCGTCCTCAGGCTAATTGGCTTTGAACGACTTGTGCTACCATTCTGCCGTCAGCGTTGGGCAGAGCGGCTTTGATGGCTTTCACAAATAGTCCCATGTTCTTCTTCTCTGCCTCCCAACCGTTGGCTGTCTTGGCATCGTTGAAGGCACGCAGGATGTCTTCTTCGGTGGCGGCTTGCGGCAGGAAGGTTTCTAATACGTCGATCTGCGCTTGCTCCGCATCCGCCAGTTCCTTGCGACCAGCTGCCAGGTATTGATCTGCGGACTCCTGACGCTGTTTCACCATCTTTTTGATGATCTGTATCTCGTCCGCTTCGCTCAGCTCTTTACCGGCGTTCTCTTTGCTGGTTTGCCAGTTGAGAAACGCACTCTTGATGCCGCGCAGGGTCTCCGTGCGTACGGTATCATGGTTTTTCATTGCCTCCATGATCAAGGCATTGATTTCATTCTTCATATGTTGGTTAATGTTAATTATTCTGCACGCAAATTGCGTGCAAAGATACTACAAATTTTTCAAATTTGCAAGCTTTTTTTAAAAAAAATTAGTCTGTGCTCGCACAAGCGTATTTTTTTTGCAGAAAAGCTTGTTGTTTGCACGTTAGTGCGAGATAATCGTGCCCCTGCGGCTAAGAACGTAGCTTCGAAGGGGTCCCCTCTGGGGTAGCGGTCGAAAATTGCTCGCAATAATCGTTCGAGCGAAGAGAGATAAGAAGATACACATTTTTTTTGACATATGCATATTTTTCAATTGAAAAATCTCTGCGACTATGTATTTTTCTTCTCAATACACTTCATATTTTTTGCATTTTCTTTAGAAAAATTAAAAAAAATGTATTTTTCTGCAAAATGTAAGGTTTAGATGACAAAAAATGCAGAATTTATAAATACAAATTTGTACAATTTGAAAAAATATTGTAACTTTGCAGCGTAAAGTTAAGCATAAACACAATATATATAATGAATACGAAACGATTGATGATCTTAACGTTGGCACTATTGTCAAGTTGCTGCATGCTTTTGGCAGACAACAACACTACCGAACTAACGGACGACAGTATTATTGCCCTCGTGGCAGGGCAGGAGTTCGACCAGGACGCATATATGGCGCAACTGGAGTCCATGGCGGGAGATGATTACAAGAAATACCAAGCTATGCAAGAGCGTTTCGGTATCGATGAACAACAGCGCGCAGAGGCAGAAATGGCGAAGAAACAACGCTTGTGGCTGATTGGTATCCTGTCGTTAATTATCGCGCTTGTTCCTGCGTTTACTATCCTCAAGCAAGTTATTACAGGTGAAATCAAGCCCGCAGGCACAGCGGCTGTTCTAAAAACCGTTGGAGTATTGTTCGGATGGGGTATTGTGCTCTTTGCGTTTAACTTCGGCTGGCTGTGGGTATTGCTTATCGGTGGCACAAAATTCATGGGCGCTATTCTTGGTCTGGCGCTGCTGGCGTTTGTGGTCTATGCGGCCGTTTCCGTCAACAAATACTACAAGAAACTTAACGATAAATCCTCAAAATAAGATTTATATGAAAACATTTGCGCACTTTTTACCTGTCCTTGTATTATATCTTTGTTTGGCTTCATGCGGTCCCAAAGAGCGACCTGTTGAGCCGAGTGACGGTAAGTGTCCTGTAAGTCTCGAATCGCCGCAAATGGTGGTGGAAGACGGACATATCTACATCTTCTATCTGCGCAACGGCTATCCGGTTCGCTCGGAAATACTAGAAGACCTTTCATTGACCGAACCCGTGTATGTGGACGAAAAGAAATGGCTGGATTTCCTCAGTGGAGAAGTTACTATCTTGCCGGAGGTTGACCCAGATACATACGACGAAGTTATGAAAATGCAGGATCCGAGCGAGTT
>JAFPLG010000161.1 GCA_017402895.1 Paludibacteraceae bacterium | reverse complement strand
CTAGGTATCGCTATCCTGAGCACCTCTAAGGGTGTGATGACCAACAAGGAAGCGCTTGTTCAGAAACTTGGTGGTGAAGTATTGTGCTATGTTTATTAATAAAGGAGGATTAGTATGTCAAGAATTGGAAAACTTCCTATTGCAATTCCCGCTGGTGTAACGGTAACCGTTAGCCCAGAGAATGTAGTGACCGTTAAGGGTCCGAAGGGTGAGCTCTGCCAGGCTGTTGATCCCCTGATTAGTGTAAACGTAGAAGACGGCGTTTGCCACGTTACTCGTCCGAACGATGAGAAAGAGGCTCGCTCGAAGCACGGTCTGTATCGTGCCCTGATCCACAACATGGTGGTAGGTGTGAGCGAAGGTTATACCAAGACTCTGGAATTGGTAGGTGTAGGTTACCGTGTAGAGCTGGCTCAGCCTAACGTGCTGAACTTCTCGCTGGGTTACACCCACCCGATCTATCTGGGCTTGCCCAAGGAGATCAAGGTTGAGACCAAGTCGGAGCGTAACCAGAACCCGTTGGTAATCCTTGAGTCGGCAGATAAGCAACTCATCGGCCAGGTATGCGCAAAGATTCGTTCGTTCCGCAAACCGGAGCCGTATAAGGGTAAGGGTATTCGCTTCCAAGGTGAAGTTGTACGTCGTAAGGCTGGTAAGTCGGCTGGTAAATAATATTAGAAAGGAGTAAGATTATGCTAAAGAAAATTGCACGTCGCCTTAGAATTAAGGCATCTATCCGTACCAAGGTATCGGGTACTGCAGAGCGTCCTCGCCTGACCGTATTCCGCTCTAATAGCCAGATTTACGCGCAGGTAATCGACGACACAAAGGGTACGACCCTGGCTAGCGCTTCGTCGCTTGCTATCAAGGATAAAATGACTAAGACTGAGAAAGCTGCTCAGGTTGGTAAACTGATTGCTGAGGCTGCTAAGAAAGCAGGCGTTGAGGCAGTAGTGTTCGATCGTAACGGCTACCTCTATCATGGTCGAGTTAAATCACTTGCAGACGCTGCTCGTGAGGCAGGTCTCAAATTCTAATAAAACGATACTGATATGAATCGTGTAAAAACTACTCAAGATCTAGAGCTCAAGGAGCGTCTGGTCGCTGTCAACCGCGTAACCAAGGTTACCAAGGGTGGACGTACTTTCACCTTCGCAGCTATCGTTGTTGTTGGTAATGAGAATGGCATCGTAGGTCAGGGCCTGGGTAAGGCCGGTGAAGTAACGGCTGCTATTGCCAAAGCTACAGAGGCTGCAAAGAAAAACCTGATTCAGGTTCCTGTACTCAAGGGTACTATTCCTCACGAGCAATATGCTAAGTTCGGTGGTGCCCGCGTTTATATCCAACCTGCAACCCACGGTACCGGTGTGAAGGCCGGTGGTGCTATGCGTGCCGTACTCGAGTCGGTCGGTATTACCGACGTGCTCGCTAAGGCAAAAGGTAGCAGCAACCCTCACAACCTGGTAAAGGCTACTATTCAGGCTCTCGCCGAACTGCGTGATGCTCGTACGGTGGCTCAGAACCGTGGCGTAAGTTTGTCAACTGTGTTTAACGGATAAATCTCAGAAGAACTATGGCAAAGATTAAGATTCAACAAGTTCGCAGCATCATTCGCTGCCCGAAGGACCAGAAAGAGACTATGTGGGCTCTGGGTCTCAAGAAAATGAATGCCGTGGTAGAGCATGAGGCAAATCCGGCTATCATGGGCATGGTTGAGAAGGTAAAGCACCTGGTAAAAGTAATTGATTAATTGAACATTAAGATTTAAGCATTATGGAATTAAATAATTTAACTCCGGCTGCTGGCTCGGTTAAGACTGCAAAACGTATCGGTCGTGGTGCCGGTTCGGGTCTGGGTGGAACTTCTACCCGTGGTCACAAGGGTGCTAAGTCGCGTTCAGGTTACTCGAAGAAAATCGGATTCGAGGGTGGTCAGATGCCTATGCAGCGTCGTCTGCCTAAGTTCGGTTTCAAGAACATTAACCGCGTAGAGTACAAGGCAATCAATCTGGGTACTCTCCAGGCTCTTGCAGAGGCAAAGAAGCTGGAGAAGATCGGTCTGGTTGAACTGCACGAGGCTGGTTTTATCAACAAGACTCAGCTGGTTAAGATCCTCGGTAACGGAACACTGACTGCTAAACTGACCGTACAGGCTAACGCATTCAGCAAGAAAGCTGAAGAGGCTATCACCGCTGCCGGTGGTACGATCGAGAAGATTTAAGTTTTATTATGAAGCTTTGTGCTAGTCGAGTGAAAGTTCACTTTCGCAGCTCGACGAAGCCAAAGCTCCAGATTAAACAAAGTTTAATATGAAGTTTATTGAGACAATTAAAAATATCTGGAAGGTTGAGGACCTGCGCAATCGACTGCTGACCACGCTTCTGTTCGTGCTCATCTATCGTTTTGGTAGTTTCGTAGTCCTTCCGGGTATCGACCCACAGGCTTTGGCTGCTTTGCATTCGCAGACGGCCGGAGGTCTGATGGCGTTGTTGGATATGTTCTCGGGTGGTGCCTTCTCGAATGCTTCGGTATTTGCGTTGGGTATCATGCCTTACATCTCCGCATCGATTGTCGTACAGCTGCTCACTATTGCAGTGCCGTACTTCCAGAAGATGCAAAAGGAGGGTGAGTCAGGCCGCCAGAAGATGAACCAGATCACACGCTATCTGACTGTGGCAATCTTGTTGTTCCAGGGTCCGAGTTATCTGGTTAACCTCGCTGTACAGATGGGTCAATCGGGTTTGGTAGGATTCAACTGGTTCACGATTTCATCAACGGTTCTTCTCTGCGCCGGCTCTATGTTCGTCATGTGGCTGGGTGAGCGCATTACTGATCGTGGTGTTGGTAACGGTATTTCGTTCATCATCTTGATTGGTATTATCGCTCGTTTCCCTGCAGCAGTCGTACAAGAGTTTGGTAGCCGACTGAATGATGCCGGTGGTGGACTGATTGTGTTCTTGCTGGAAGTTGTTGTTCTGCTGGCTGTGTTGGCATTTGCTATCCTGCTGGTTCAGGGCACGCGCAAGATACCTGTACAATATGCCAAGCGTGTTGTGGGTAACAAGCAGTACGGCGGTGTACGTCAGTATATCCCGTTGAAGGTCAATGCGGCTAACGTGATGCCTATCATCTTTGCTCAGGCTATCATGTTTATTCCTATCGCTATCGTAGGTTTCAACGCTGAGGGTAGCGGTGCGTTTGCACGTGCTTTTGCTGACAACAACGGATTCTGGTACAACCTGGTATTCTTTATTCTCATCATTGCCTTCACCTATTTCTATACAGCGATTATCATCAATCCTGTACAGATGGCTGAGAACCTGAAACTGAACAATGGTTTCATTCCGGGTGTTAAGCCGGGTAAGAAGACGGCTGAGTATATTGATTCGATTATGTCGCGCATCACCTTGCCGGGTTCGATCCTGCTGGGTATTATCGCAATCCTGCCGGCTTTCGCTCGCCTGTTTGGCGTGACGATGGGCTTCGCACAGTTCTTTGGTGGAACGTCGTTGCTGATTATGGTCGGTGTGATTTTGGATACGCTCCAACAGATTGAGAGCCACTTGTTGATGCGTCACTACGACGGATTCTTTGAGTCCGGAATGCGTATCAAAGGACGCTCCGGAGCCATGGCTTACTAATTAGTTGGAAGGATGATTTATCTCAAGACTGACGAAGAAGTCGAGCTCATGCGAGCAAGCAATATCCTGCTGGGTAAGACTTATGCCGAAGTGGCTAAGTCTATCCGGCCGGGTGTTAGCACTGCCGAACTGGATAAGATTGCCTATGAGTTTATCATGGATCATGGTGGTCGTCCGGCTTGTCTGGGTTACGAGGGATATCCCGCTACGCTCTGCACTTCGGTCAACGAGCAAGTAGTACACGGCATCCCGTCGAAGGACCAGATTCTCCGTGACGGTGACATTATCTCTGTAGACTCGTCTATCGAACTCAACGGTTGGCACTCCGACAGCGCTTATACCTTTCCTGTGGGAGAGGTGGCTCCGGAGATTATGCAGCTGTTGCGTACAACCAAAGAGGCACTCTATCTGGGCATTGAGCAGGCAGTCACCGGTCGTCGCTTAGGAGACATCAGTGCAACGATCCAGCAGCATTGCGAGCGTGCCGGTTACGGCGTGGTTCGCGAGTTTGTAGGACACGGCATCGGTCGTGAGATGCACGAGGATCCCGAGGTATGCAACTACGGACGCCGAGGCAACGGTATCGTTCTCAAGTCGGGTATGACGATAGCTATCGAGCCGATGATTACGCTCGGTCGTCGCCAGATCCTCATCGAGGACGACGGATGGACAGCCCGCACGGTGGATCGCAAGCCGGCCGCTCACTACGAGCACTCGGTATGTATCCGCAACGGCAAGGCCGATATCCTATCCACATTCGACTATATCAAAGAAGTACTTGGAGATAGATTTATCTAATAACCCAACAAAAATAATTAGCAGAAATGGCAAAACAAGATTCGATTGAAGTTGATGGCACGATCATTGAGTCGCTGAGCAATGCGATGTTTCGTGTGCAACTCGAGAGCGGTCCGGTGATTACGGCCCACATCTCCGGCAAGATGCGTATGCACTATATCAAGATCTTGACCGGTGACCGCGTTAAAGTAGAGATGAGTCCCTACGACTTGACCAAAGGACGTATTTCGTTCCGCTACAAGTAAATTAAACCAACAAAACAAACTCTTTTTCTGATATGAAAGTAAGAGCATCAGTAAAGAAGCGCAATGCAGACTGCAAGATTGTACGTCGCAAAGGCAAGCTTTATGTAATTAACAAAAAAGAACCTAAGATGAAGATGCGTCAAGGATAAGCACTTCTGATTAGTTAACAAATTAAAAAACATATCCTTAAGTAAATAATTATGGCTATAAGAATTGTCGGTGTAGATCTGCCGCAAAACAAGTGCGGTGAAGTCGGATTGACTTACATCTACGGAATAGGTCGTTCAAGCGCAAAGAAGATCCTGGCAGAGGCAGGCGTAGACCCAAGCATCAAGGTGCAGGATTGGACAGACGACCAAGCAGCTAAGATTCGTGAGATCATCGGTGCCAAGTACAAAGTAGAAGGTGATCTTCGTTCGGAAACCCAGCTCAACATCAAGCGTTTGATGGATATCGGTTGTTACCGTGGTGTTCGTCACCGTATCGGTCTGCCGGTTCGTGGTCAATCTACCAAGAACAATGCTCGTACCCGCAAGGGACGTAAGAAAACTGTTGCAAACAAGAAGAAAGCAACGAAGTAATTAACCACTTAAATTATTCATCAATTATATGGCAAAGAAAACAGTTGCAGCTAAGAAGCGCGTTGTTAAGATTGACGGCGTAGGACAGCTCCACGTGATGTCTTCCTTCAACAACGTAATCGTTACAATGGCCAATGGTGACGGTCAGGTTATCTCCTGGTCTTCGGCTGGAAAAATGGGCTTCCGTGGCTCTAAAAAGAATACTCCTTATGCAGCTCAGATGGCTGCAGCAGATTGTGGTAAGGTCGCTTACGACCTCGGTCTGCGTAAGGTGAAAGCATACGTTAAGGGTCCTGGACAGGGACGTGAATCAGCTATTCGTGCCTGCGTTGCTGCAGGAATCGAGGTAACAGAGATCGTAGACGTTACACCTATGCCTCACAACGGCTGCCGTCCTCCGAAACGTCGCCGCGTATAATTAAACTAATCGTAAATCGTAAATCGTTAAATCGTAAATTATTATGGCAAGATATACAGGCCCAAAATCACGTATCGCACGTCGTTTCGGTGAACCGATCTTCGGTCCGGACAAAGTGCTTGACAAGCGCAATTACGCACCGGGACAACACGGTGTGAACCGTCGCAAGAAAAACTCTGAGTATGGAACTCAGCTCGCAGAGAAGCAGAAAGCTAAATACACCTATGGTGTTCTCGAGAAACAATTCCGTCTGCTCTTCGCTCGCGCTTCGCGCGCTAAGGGTATTACCGGTGAGATTCTGCTCCAACTCCTGGAGAGCCGTCTGGACAATATCGTATACCGTCTCGGTATCGCTCCTACTCGTGCAGCAGCTCGTCAGTTGGTAAGTCACCGTCATATTACCGTTGACGGCCAGGTGGTTAATATTCCTTCGTATTCGGTTAAGCCCGGTCAGATCGTAGCAGTACGTGAGAAAGCTAAATCGCTCGAGGTAATTGCAGCTTCTTTGGAGGGTTTCAACCATAGCAAATATAGCTGGCTCGAGTGGGATCAATCCAAGATGGCAGGTAAGTACCTGAATATTCCTCAACGCGAGGAGATCCCTGAAAATATCAAGGAGCAATTAATCGTTGAGTTGTACTCTAAATAATCATTAAATTCATGGCAATATTAGATTTTATTAAACCTAACAAGGTTATCATGTTGGATTCGACAGCGACGAAAGGCACATTCGAATTTCGTCCTCTCGAACCGGGTTATGGTATTACGATTGGTAATGCCATACGTCGCGTGCTCTTAGGTTCGCTGGAGGGATACGCTATCTGTTCCATAAAGATTAGCGGTATTGATCATGAATTTGCTACTATCCCTGGCGTTATTACTGATGTAACTAACCTTATCCTCAATCTCAAGCAGGTGCGCTTCCGTCTGAAGGAAGGCATGGAGGCTACGGGTGAGACGGCTAAAGTTCACGTACAGAAAGCTAAGTCGTTTACTGCAAACGAACTGGGCGAAGTACTCCAGAACTTCGAGGTGCTCAATCCCGAACTCCAACTGGCCGAACTGGACGAGTCTGCCAACTTTGAGCTTGAGTTTACTCTAAACAAGGGACGTGGCTACGTACCCGGAGACGAGAACCGTCATGCTGACGACAAGATCGGCACGCTGGCTATCGACTCTATCTACACGCCAATCCGTAACGTCAAGATCGCTGTTGACCCTTATCGTGTTGAGCAGCGTACTGACTATGAGAAATTGACCCTCGAGATCACGACCGATGGTTCGATTACTCCGCAGAACGCCCTGACCGAGGCTGCTAAGATTCTCATCTACCACTTCATGCTGTTCTCTGACGAGCGCATCGTGCTGGAGGAAGAGACTACGAATCCGAATACCGCTCTCGATGAGGAGATCCTGCGTATGCGTCAACTTCTCAACCAGAAGCTCCAGGATATGGACCTCTCTGTTCGTGCCCTCAACTGCTTGAAGGCTGCCGAGGTAGAGACCCTGGGTGAACTGGTTAAATATCATCGTTCCGATCTCTTGAAGTTCCGTAACTTCGGTAAGAAGTCTCTCACCGAGTTGGACGAACTGCTCGAGCGTAACGGACTGGCATTTGGTATGGATATCTCCCGCTATCGTACAACGGAGAACAATTGATTATTTAGTATAAAAAAAACAAAACAATGAGACATAATAAGAAATTTAACCACCTTAGCCGCAAGGCTAATCACCGTGCAGCCCTGCTCAGCAACATGGCTTGCTCGCTGATCATGCACAAGCGTATCTCTACGACTCTGGCTAAGGCTAAAGCACTGCGTATCTACGTAGAGCCTATTCTGACTCGCGCAAAAGAGGACAACATGAACAACCGTCGTCTGGCTTTTGCTGAGCTCAAGCAGAAAGAAGTAGTAACCGAACTCTTCCAGAATGTAGGAGAGAAGATAGCTAACCGTCCCGGTGGCTATACTCGTATCCTCCGCACCGGTTTCCGTCATGGCGACGCCGCCGAGATGTGTATCATCGAGTTGGTTGACTACAACGAGAACATGCTCAAGGAGACCAAGAAAGCAGCTAAGAAGGCTACCCGTCGTGCCGGTAAGAAGGCCGTTAAGGAAGCTGTAGAAGAGGCAGCCGTTGAGGCAGCACCTGCAGAGGCTCCCGCAGCAGAAGCTCCCGTAGAAGAAGCTAAGGCTGAATAATTGACGATTAATCATAAATCGTTAAATCGTAAATTGCTTTATGTTTTTGGATATCGAAAAACATAATGAAACAGGTATCACTATCGACAACTGCAAAGTTGGCGATAGTGTTGCTGTTTCGGGTATGATTCACAACGTTCGTGTGACGAAATGGGGCGGATTTATCGTTCTGCGTAAGTCGCGTGGCCTGCTGCAAGCTGTGGTCAGCAACGACAGCTCGAAGTTCTATAATGAGAACGGAGAAGCCGTCACAATGAACGACCTCTGCCGTGAAATGGCAATCACTATTACCGGTACGGTCAACGAGGCTAAGATCAAAGATCCGGCTGCTTTCTACAATACGATAGAAATAGCTGTCAGCGAGGTGCGCGTACTCTCTCGTCCGACCACGGCTGAAGTGGTGGACATGAACGCGCTGAAGTTCGGTGATGAGGAGACTCTGCTTCGCTATAAGTTCGACAACCGTCAGGTCACCCTGCGCAACCCGCGCGACATGGCTATCCTGAAAGTGCAGTCGACTATCGCCAAGGCGTTTGCCGATTTCCTAACGGACAACGGCTTCACCCAGATCTACACCCCGAAGATCGTATCTGAAGGTGCCGAAGGGGGAGCGAATGTTTTCCGCATGGACTACTTCGGCAAGCAGGTTTACCTGGCACAGTCGCCTCAGTTCTACAAGCAGATAGGCGTAGGCGTCTACGAGCGCGTATTTGAGATTGCGCCGGCTTACCGTGCGGAGAAGCATGCAACGAGTCGTCACCTCAACGAGTATATCTCGCTGGATGTAGAGATGGGCTTTATCCGCGGACAAGAGGACGTGATGTTGTTGGAAGCAGCCTTGCTGCGCCATATCATCCGTACGGTAGAGGAGCGCTGTGCGCACGAACTCAACTTGCTCAATGCCACGTTGCCTCAGTTGCCTGCCGAAGTTCCGGCATGGAAACTCTCTGAGGTGCATGAGATCCTCTTTGAGAACGGTCTGTGTGAAGCAGATCACCGTGGTGAGGACGACCTTGCACCGGAAGAGGAACGCGCTATCTGCAAGTATGCCTTGGAGAAGTACGGTTCGGACTTTGTGTTCGTTACCCATTTCCCGAGCGAGCACCGTGCGTTCTATGCGATGGACGATCCCGAGGATCCTACGCTCACGCTGAGCTTCGATTTGCTCATGCGTGGACTGGAGATCACCTCCGGCGGCCAGCGTATCCACCGTGAGCAAGAGTACCGCGACAAGATGATTCGTCGTGGTATGAATCCGGATGCTTTCCGCTTCTATCTGGATACCTTCCGCAACGGCATGCCGCCTCACGGAGGTTTTGCTATCGGACTGGAGCGTATCACGGCTTGCTTCCTGGATATCAACAATGTGAAAGAGTGTTCTATGTTCCCGCGTGATATCAACCGCGTGGCTCCCTAATGCAAGAGGTAGTTCAGAAACTGGAACACAAGGGCGTTAAGCCCACTGCAAATAGGATGTTGGTCTATCAGTTGATGATGGACCAACATCGCCCTTTATCCCTGCGCGACATAGAAGAACAACTGCTCACGATGGATAAGTCGAGCATCTTCCGTACGCTGACGCTGTTTCTCCAGCACGATGTGATTCATGCCTTCGAGGACGGTCGTGGCGTAGTGCACTATGAACTTTGCCACCACCATGATGGCGAAGACCATACGGGCAGTCATGTGCATTTCTACTGTGAGTCGTGCGGACGTACTTATTGCATCGAGCAGATAGCCCTGCCCGAGATCCACCTACCCGAAGAATATCACGTCCATTCGATGTCGTTTGTCGTCAAGGGCGTGTGTCCGGAGTGCCAACACCATACGATGCTGGCCTGAACCGAAATAAAAACAAAAGAATGAAAAAGTATAGTTTCCTTTTGATAGCAACGGTGCTGTGTGCATGTGGCGGTCCTACTACACAGACCGGTGAACAAGTGAACGAAGATACGATTCCCGCACCGACCAATGTCGTAGTGCGTGAGATGGCCTCGCCGGATATGGTGGCTTTTGGAACCATCCGTTACGGACGCGTGCGTTCGATTACGACCGACGACTTTCTGGCCGAGAACCCCGTGATGAGTTTTGATGAAGAGGGCCATATGGTGCCGAATCAACCTTCCGAGGTTGTTATCCGTGATAAGCAGGGACGTCCGGCTAACTATAACGGCGGCGTCATGGACAAGGATACCGTCGGCTTCTTGTTCCGCAGTACGTTGCAGTACGAGGAGGATGAGACGCGCGTGAAGGCTATCCTCTCGGACAATACGGCCAATAAGACGCAGTCGAAGACCTACCGTCGCTTCTATTATGACGAGCAGAAGGTCTATCCCGCTACGTCGTTCGAACTCCACCTATCGGGCAAATGGCCGGCAGCAAACTATACCATCTATACCTATACGCGACTGGACGAAGAAGACAACTGGCTGGAGCGTGAGGTGAAGAATTACTATTTCGAGCGTCCCGACTTCCTCTTGCCGGACGTGATGAACCAAGTCAACAAAGAAGATGTCATGCAGGCTACACGTGACTTGCTGATTGAGCATCTGGCAGATGCCGTCGAGACCTCGTATACCGAGTCACGTACGATAGTCTATTACGAATAAAAAAAAGATCTCGCTTCCGTGGCGAGATTTTTTTTATCGGTATTTCTTTTCGGCGGCGGAGTCGTTCTCGCAGTCGCTTAGTAGCGATAGGTACGATTCATATCGTGATATTGCTATCTCGCCTTTTTCCAAAGCGTCCATCACGGCGCAACCTGGTTCGTTGGTATGCGTGCAATTACCGAAGCGGCAATTGGCTCCTACGCGGAATATCTCGCGGAAGTAATGACTCATCTCCTCGCGCTGCATGTCAAACGACCCGAATCCCTTGATACCAGGCGTGTCTATGATCCAACCATGGCTTTCGCCCTTCGCCATTCGCCCTTCGCCTAATTCATACATCTCCGAGAAGGTGGTGGTGTGCATACCTTTGTTGTGGGCGGTGGATATTTCCCCCGTACGTGCCATCTGACGGCCGAAAAGAGCGTTGAGGAGCGTACTCTTACCTACGCCCGAATTGCCGCTTAGTAGCGTCGTTTTTCCGGCTAGTAGGTTGAGCAGCCCGGCTTTGTCCTCCAGGCGCTTGGCGCTAATGGCCAGCGTCTGGTAACCTATCTGTTCGTACAGGTTGCGCAGTTCGTCCAGTGTGGCTCGTTCCTCATCGGTCAGCAGGTCTACTTTGTTGAAGATTAGCAGTGCCGGCACGCGATAGGCTTCGGCGGTGGCCAGGAAGCGGTCGATGAAGACGGTGCTGGTCTGCGGATGATTGATGGTGACGATGAGTGCCACCTGGTCCAGGTTAGCCGCAATGATATGACACTCCTTGCTCAGGTTGGTCGACTTACGGACGATATAGTTGCGCCGATCCTCCACCTCCGTAATCCAGTAACTTAGGCCGGCCTGCGGGCTCAAAGTAGAAAGACCGCTATCGCTCAAGGTAGAAAGAAGTCTTTCGTCTTTCGACTTTTGACTTTCGACGAATACATAGTCTCCCACTGCCACCGGATTGGTCGAGCGGATACCACGGATGCGGAAGTTGCCCTTGATATGGCACTCCAGTGTCTGCCCGTCGTCCGTCAGAACGAGGTAACTGCTTCCTGTCGATTTGATTACCAATCCTCTCATTTCAGTTTAGCCATTAACCATTAGCCATTCGCCTTTAAAACGCCTCTGTGGCGGTTAGGTAGAACGAGTAGCTGCGCCAGCTGTTCCACTCCGGGTATATATTGCTGCGTGCTACGTCGAATCGTATGTTCACTTTCGCCCGATTGATGCCCAGCCTTAGTCCGAGTCCGTAACCCACTTTGGGCGTGGTCCACTGCCAGTTCTCGGTGTTGTATACATCGCCTATACCGGCAAAGACGCAGGCATGGATAAAATTCCATATGGGCAGTCGCAGTTCGGTCTGCAGGGCCAGCATGGCCTTGTCGCGAAACATGCCACGGGGTACACCACGTATGAGGTCCTGTCCGCCGAAGGTAGGTAGCATCTGGAAAGGTATCTGCCCATTGCCTATCGCCCATTGTGTGCGTAGCTGGTAGGTGAAGATGCATCCTTTGCCCAGGTACACGTACTGACGTAGATCGGTGTCCACGCGTCCCATGCGTACGTCGCTGCCCAATAGGGGTTCGTAGTAACTCGCGCCTACCTTAAACAGGATGCCGCGGGTGGGGTAGTAGAGCACGTCACGGCTGTCGTACTGAGCCGTTAGTCCAAGTCCCCACATGAGACATCGACCTGCGCTCAGGCTGGTTCGTTCGTGCAGGAAGTCCACCGAAGGACCGATAGCCCATTGTTGGGGCAGTTGAAACAGTGCCGCCACTTGCGCATAGCCTCGTTGGCTCTGGTAGGTCTGCCCTGTGCGAGCCAGAGGGGCGGTGGAGTCGTTACCCAGATTGCCGATGCCGTAATAGATATCGGGATAGTCGCGATAGCCGCCGTTCACTTGTAGGAGTAGTGGTGTCTGTCCTCCGATATATAGGTTGGCGTGGGTGTTGATATACCACTGATGGCGGAGCGACCAGGCACCATCTAGCTGCAGTATAGATGTCTTCTCCGCTTCCGGTAGCTGTACGTATCCTTGCAGGCCGAGACCGAATACCCAATTAGTCTCCGGTGCGTAATTGATGACAGGTGCGCCAATGACGGGCAAGTTCATTAAACTGTCTATAGAGACCTGCTTTCGTTGTGTAGCATTGTCTGCCATAAGACACACTGCTGACGATGCCAGCAGTGTGGTAAGAAGTAGTATTCTGCAGATAAGGGACCGCATCAGACGGTCATAATCTCCTTTTCCTTCTTGGCGTAGAGGTCGTCGATTTGACGAATGTATTTGTCGTGCAGTTTTTGTGCTTCCTGCTCGTTGTCTTTCTCTACGTCTTCGGGCATTCCTTCTTTGATTTGCTTCTTGAGCGTCTCTACGGCTTCGCGACGTGCGTTACGGATGCTTACCTTGGCGTTCTCAGCCTCTTGCTTGCACTGCTTAGCCAGTTGTTGACGACGTTCCTCTGTCAGCGGCGGCAGGATCAGTCGGATGCACTCGCCGTTGTTGTTTGGAGCCAGTCCGAGGTTGGAGTTGATGATGGCGCGCTCAATAACGCCCAGCATGTTTTTCTCCCACGGTTGAATCTGTATCGTGCGAGCATCAGGCGTGCTGACGGTCGCTACGTTTGTGAGCGGCGACGGAGTGCCGTAGTAATCCACGCGGATGGGATCCAGGATGCGTGTGCTGGCCTTGCCGGCACGGATGTGTGCCAGAGCGTCGTCTAGAAATAGCACGGCTGCCTGCATCGACTCCTCGGCTTCGTTCAGAATTTGTTTGGGTTCTAGCATAAGGATAAGTATTATTTACAATTTACAATTTACTATTGACAAATGTCTTTTGTCTTTCGACTTTCGACTTTAGTCTCCGGTTACGGCGTAACCAGTGTACCTATTTTCTCGCCATTGATGACGCGCTCGAGGTTGCCCTTCTGGTCCATGTTGAAAACATAGATTGGCAGGCCGTTCTCCTTGGCCATCGCGGTGGCGGTCAGGTCCATCACCTTCAGTCCGCGACGGATCACTTCGTCGTAGGTGATTTCTGTGAACTTGGTAGCCGTAGGGTCTTTCTCCGGGTCGGCGGTATAGATGCCGTCCACGCGTGTGCCCTTGAGCATCACGTCGGCTTTGATTTCCAGAGCGCGCAGCGACGAACCGGTGTCGGTGGTGAAGTAGGGTGCTCCCGTACCTCCGGCCAGGATCACTACGTTGCCCTTGTCCAGCAGGCGTTGTGCCTTAGCGGGACTGTAGAAGTCACCGATAGGCTCCATGCGAATCGAGGTCAGTACGCGTACCGGCTGTTGGATGGCTTCCAGTGCCGATGCCAGCGCCAGTGCATTGATGACTGTAGCCAGCATGCCCATCTGATCGCCCTTGACGCGGTCGAAGCCACGTTGGGCACCGCTCAGTCCGCGGAATATATTGCCGCCACCGATGACGATAGCTACTTGCACACCGCGCTCAGCGATAGCTTTTACTTGCTCGGCATAGTCTGCCAGTCGTTGGGTGTCGATACCTTGCTTTGTCTCTCCGGCAAGACTCTCACCCGAGAGTTTTAAGAGTATTCGCTTGAACATAAAATTATGTTTAACAGAATTTTATTAAAATTATCGGGCGAGAGCTTGGCCGGAGAGAGCAAACAGGGTATTGATACCCAACGTCTGGCGGAATACGCCGAGCAGGTGAAACGCATCGCCGAGAAAGGCGT
>JAFPLG010000160.1 GCA_017402895.1 Paludibacteraceae bacterium | reverse complement strand
GGCACACGGTACAAATCCAGCCAGCTGTGCACAGGCCGGTTTTGAGCCGCTGGTAGTGAAATGTGACGAGAAGGGTAATACCGATTTGGCAGACTGGCGCGAGAAAGCCGAGCAGAACAAAGATCGTCTGGCCGGCTGTATGATTACGTATCCTTCTACGCATGGTATCTTTGAGATGGCTATCCGTGAAATGTGTCAGATCATTCATGATAATGGTGGATTGGTATATATGGACGGCGCCAATATGAACGCCCAGATAGGTTACACTTGTCCCGCTTTCATCGGTGCAGACGTATGCCACCTGAATCTGCACAAGACCTTTGCATCACCTCATGGTGGTGGCGGTCCTGGTGTAGGTGCTATCTGTAGCACAAAGGCCTTGGCGGATAGCATGCCGACCGACGACTTGAACCGTGTCAGTGCAGCCCTGTACGGTAATGCCAATATGGCACTTATCTCTTATGGTTATGTACGTATGATGGGTGGCGAAGGACTGCGCGAGGCGACAGCCGCCGCCATTCTCTCTGCCAACTATCTGGCAGTTCGTCTGCGTGATGCATATGGCATCGTCTATACCGGAGAACAGGGCAGAGTAGGTCACGAACTGATTCTCGACTGCCGCCAGTTCCACCAGATAGGTGTGACTGAGTCGGATATCGCTAAACGACTGATGGATTACGGTTATCATGCGCCTACGCTCTCGTTCCCGGTTCATGGTACGCTGATGATCGAGCCTACCGAGTCGGAGTCGCTTGTTGAACTGGATCGTTTCTGCGACGTGCTGCTGCAGATCCGTCAGGAGATAGCCGATGTCGAGTCCGGCAAGGCTGACAAGACGGATAACGTGCTGCTCAACGCCCCGCACCCGGAGTACGAGGTGGTAGCCGATGAATGGACGCACCCGTACAGCCGTCAGCAGGCGGCTTATCCGACGGATTGGGTGGCCCAGACGAAGTTCTGGATTCCTGTTGCCCGCGTAGATAACGGCTTCGGTGACCGCAATCTGGTAGCAAAATGGTAAATGACCAAATGGTAAATAGTTAGATGTCTCGCTATAGTCGATTTGTCAACCCGCATCTCTCGCCGCGTGAGTCACGTATCCGCACGGTGTTTGAGTACCTCGCCATCATCATCGGTATCGCGCCGATGGCGCTGATGGTCAACTGGGTCTTTCTGCCGCACGCCTTTGTCGGAGGCGGCCTGACGGGTATCTGTTCGGCGATTTATTATGTCACCGGTGGTTTGTTCCCTTCGCTCTTTCCCGAATACGGCGGAGCGATTCCGGTATGGTTAACGTCGTTCGTGATCAATGCCACGTTGCTCCTCATTGCGAGCCTCACGGTAGGTTGGCGGTTCTGCATCCGCACGATGGTGGGTGTTGCGGCTATCACCTTCTGGTATCGCATTATTCCTATCCTTCAGGAACCGATCATTGAGGATCCGTGGGTAGGAGCTATTGTAGGCGGCGTGGTGTTCGGTCTTAGTCTGGGTTGTGTGCTGGCTGCTAACGGCTCGTCCGGAGGTACGGATATTATTGCGATGATCGTGAACTATTATCACAATATTTCGCTCGGAAACATCATGCTCGCGTGCGATGTACTGATCATTGCGTCTGCGTTCTTTCTGCCTTTACCGGCTTCTATGCAGGAGGAGGGTGCAAACCAGACCTATCTGCATATCAAGCGTGTGCTGTACGGTGTGGCGATGACCATCTCTTATACCATGGCGGTGGACTGGATTATGTCACGTCTGCACCGCTCGGTACAGTTCCTCATCTATTCGTCTAAGTACGAGCAGATAGCGACGGCCATCAACACGACCGTTAAACGCGGAGTGACGGTTTTAGAAGGAACCGGCTGGTACTCCAAACATTCGGTCAAGGTCATTTCCGTACTGGTACGTAAGCCCGAGAGTTCGCAGATCTTCCGGATCGTTCACGAGATTGACCCGGATGCGTTAGTCTCCTTTGCTGACGTGAGTGGCGTCTTCGGCTCAGGATTTGACAAAATTAAGGCAAAATAAAAGGGGATCGAGAAGGCCCTCATCTCCTTTAAAAGATAAGGACATCCTTTACGGGTGTCCTTATCTTTTACCGCGGAGAGTGAGGGATTCGGACGCCGCCTTGACTTCGTCAATTCCACCGAAGACCCTAAAGCCTGCCGCGGCATCCTTGCAAAGCTTACGTTCTCGTTCAATCGGCTTGCGCACACAAGAAACAGACTAACGTCCGCAAATTTTATTTGTTCGCCAGTAGGGCATTATGAGCGAGCTCCTATGCCCCGCTGTCGTACAAACAAAAAATGAGAGCCAAAAGACTCTCATTTTCTTGTTTTGCGTCTGCTCGGTTTCCCGAGCTCTCCGCTTTGCGGAGAGTGAGGGATTCGAACCCCCGGTACGACGTAATGCGTACACCGCATTTCGAGTGCGGCACATTCGACCACTCTGTCAACTCTCCATGCGCGCCCCAACAAGAAAGTTGGAAACGCGACTTCTACTTTTTCCACACCCTTTCGAACGAAAGAGCGTGCAAAGGTACTACATTTTTTTCATATACGCAAGTATTTTGTGATTTTTTATCAAAAAAAATGCGTCCCCTTTCGAGGACGCATTCTTCTTGTTAGACTAATCGTTCGGTTTATTTACCTCACTTCTGCACCAACGGCATTGAACACACGGCCGTCACGGATGATGTAGAGTTGACCGTTCATGAGAATCTTGCCGTTCTCGGCTTTGTTTGCCTCTATAACATCTATCGCTGTGGTGGCATTCTTCGGTGTGATCTTCAGTGCTTCGATATATGCACCAACAGTCGGATCCGTATCATTCATGGCTGATGCGATACGAGCTGGGGCAGCATTCGCGGTAGCATGCAGATAGATGACTACGTGAAGCGGTTCGGTCACGTTATACACCACTTTAGCCCATCCCAGACTGGTCTGTGTGATAGAAACGGCAGCCTTGCCTTCCATCTTCACTTGCAGGCTATAACCTGGAATGGTCATACACTTCACTTCTATCTCGCCTTCACCAGCGGGGATATCAAATACCAGCGAACCCGGAAGCAGTTCGGTCCATTGGCTCGAACCCGGAATAAGTGTCTCCAGTGCGTTGGCTACCTGCTCGTCTGTGAGCGTTGTGGTGATCTCCAGTTGACCGGTTGTCTCGTTATACGTATTGTTGGCATCTGCGCTGAAGATGACCGACTCATTACCTTCCGGATCGGTCTCTGTGAACGTGATTTCCGTTACCTCGTCATCCGGTACGACAACAGCTACCTTACCGATTTCTACAAACGTAGCCGGTTTGGTATTCTTATCGTCGGTATAGAATCCGGGATTCGGCTTCTGAGCGAAATGTACACCGGCTGTTAGAATGTCGATACCCTCGCCGTTGTTGTCTTCGGCCTTGACGAAAGAAGTAGCTTGGATAGCCAGACTTGGGCCTTGAGCTACCAACCAACCACCTGTTGCTACACCCAGTTCGGTTGTTGCGATGGCCGCGGCTCCGCCGTAAGCAGATACCGTGCATTTGTATATCTTAAACGGCTGCGCCTTCACGCCTACGGTCGATGCCGAGATGCGGATGTTACCGCCGTCTTTGCCTCCCATCATCACTACTGGAGCCGAAACGGTATAGATACCAGCCTCGACACCGGCAATACCATTACCGCCATTGAGCACGATGGTCAACGGTGCCTTGTCGGTATAGAGAATACCGGAAGCCGGCAGTTCTTCAGCGGTGGCACGCTTGATAGCCGGAGCCAGGTTCATACCTGTTCCGCTAATCGTGGCATTGGTCATCGTCAGGATATGATTGATCGGATCGTAGGTGATCGAACCTTGGTCACCCAGGATGTCACCGGCATTTTTGTTCGTAACGTTGATGCCGCCTACTTTCAGACCCATCGTCGTCACGTGGAGCGTATAGCTGACGATAGCGTTCTTGTATGTGTCGTTGCCCGTGAACTCAAAGCTAATCGTCTCGTCACCAATACCGCCCAAGAGCGTAACGGCGCCGGTCTGCTCGTTCACCTGTGCAATCTGGCTGTCCCATTGGGTGTACCATTTGCTGTTAGTCGGAGTGAGGGTGATGTTGTTCGGGTTGATGAGCGTCGGAGCTACGAAAGTCTCGCCGAGCTCTACATCCACTTCTGTTGCGCTGAAGGACAACTGCGGGTCTGCTTTCTCAGGAGCCGCTGCCTCTACGACGATACCTAAATCATATTCGCAATTCAATGCACCACCGCCTGTACTTTGCGTATAAATTACTTTATAACGTGTGGTACCTTCTGCCAGTGCGTAAATCATATTATCTGCGCCCACCATCGCAATATTCGTATTCTCAATGCTTGCGCGGCCGGATATCATACCTCCGGTAGCTGTCATCAGCATAGGAACGCTAACCGATTTGCCTGCTGTCAGCGTGATAGAGGTCACCATTGCACCATTATAGTAGAAAGCCGCATCCGGACAAGTCGGAGTAGCAGCCGCCTCAACAACGATATTGAACGAGTATTCGCAGAACAGCGTTGTGTCACCAGTTCTATAGTTGATTCCGCCGACGAATACGGCCGTACCTTCACCGGTAGCGTGAATCATGTCATCTTCCGTAAGTTCAGCAACGCGAATGCCTTCTACGGTCTTGGCGCTCAGGGAGAAGACCTGACCGGTAGCGCCCAAGAGGCTCGGGATGGAAACAACATCGCCAACCTGCAGCGTCATGGTCGTCAGTTCTGAACCGTTGTAGTAGTACTTCGCTTCCGGACAAGTAGGTACAACAGGAGGAGTGCTCGCTTCTTGTACTGTTAGTTTGTACCGAGCACTTCCGGATGAATACGCTTCTGTTTCACCGGATGTAGCAGTAATATAGGTAATTCCTGCTGCAACTAACGTCACCTCGCCGGTCATCATATCAACCGATGCCACGGTAGAATTAGTGGACGAATAGACCACTCTGACATCCGCTTCGGAAGGGTTAATCACTAAACGCGGTTCTGCAAAGTCTTCGCCTAAAGTAGCTGTCGCCTCACGAACGGTTGAACCTTCTCCGTCTACGAATGAGAGTACCACACGGCTCTGCTCAGCCATCAAGGTCATCGGCATAAGCATCAGCGTCAT
>JAFPLG010000159.1 GCA_017402895.1 Paludibacteraceae bacterium | reverse complement strand
CGGCGGCATGAAAAGCAAAGACCGGCAAGACAAAGCCCTGGTCGACAAAAAAGCCGCGTGCAAAAAAATTGAAGGCTATTTTGACAGCCACCAAAAAATTAAAAATTAAGAAATAAAAATTAAAATCACATGATTTTAATTTTTAATTCGTAATTTTTAATTTATTGGAAGGCTATTTGGACAGCCTCCAATATGATGCCCGCGGCGATTTTGTCGACCACGGCTTTGTCTTGCCGGTCTTTGCGTTTCATGCCGCCGGCCAGCATGGCTTGGTGCGCCAACACGGATGTGAAGCGCTCGTCGTACATAGTTATAGGTATGGTAGGAAATTGTTTTCGGAACGCGCCGAGGAACGGTCGGATGTAGTTCATCGATTCGGATTCCTGGCCATTCATCTGGGTGGGGTGACCAACGACGACCTGGTCCACCTCTCCTCGGTTGAGGTAATCCGCAAGCCAAGTCATCAGGTCGCGTGTCTCGACAGTAAGCAACGGATTAGCCGTTATGCGGAGCGGGTCCGTAACGGCTAATCCTGTGCGTCTGCGACCGTAGTCTATTGCGAGTATTCGTCCCAATGTACCAGGTCGTTATTTGTTTTGCGCTTCTTTGATCTTCTTCATCATAGCATCGTACTTAGCCTGCATGCCCGGCTCCTTGCGGAAACGGTAGTAGAGGCTCTTTACCTGGTTCATCGTACCGATGTCCTCGGGTGAATACTCGATAGCTTTCTCGAAGTACTCAATCGGAGCGTGGTACATGGCATTCTTGGTCTTCTCTGCATCGTCCAGCGCTTTGCCACGCAGACTTGCCGGGATACCGTTATCAAAGATAACAGCCTGGTTGTACTTGATACGTCCGAGACCGGCGTAAGCCTGACCATACTCCGGGTTCAGCTCGATAGCTTTCTCGTAGAGTGTCGTAGCGTCGGTGTAGCGGCTCATACTCTCCAGCATGCTTGCCTTAGCTACGTAATACTGAGCCGAGCCCGGGTCGCGCTCAATAGCTTGATCCAGATAGTCGATAGCCTTCTGCTGCTGATTCGAGTAAACGTAGAAGTTGATCATGTTCTGGATAAACCAAGGCTCCTCCGGGAAATGAGCTACGCCGCGTTGCAGCGCTTGCTCCATGCCGAGAGAGTCGTTGATAGCCTTGTAACCCTCGAACAACAGCTCGTTGACACGTTTCTCTTTGTAAACATTCTCGATAGCCAGCATCTTCTGCATCATCTCGATAGCTTCCGGATACAGCTCACTGGCGAATGCAAAGTTGACAGCGTAGTACATATACTCCTGATACTCCTCGTCACGCGGCATCTTAGCCTGGATTTTCGGATCGTCCATCATCGGTAGTGTCGGGATGAGGGTGTGCATACGGAACGCATTGTAGGCCGACTTCATGTCGTTGTTGCCCTGCATTGCTGCACCGTATTGAACCAGGTATTTGTTCTGGTAGTACTGCAGCATCTTAGCCTGGATATTCTTGCGGGTCTTCGGATCGGTCGGTACTTCGCGTCCTTTCTTATCCAGCATCGGAACCATAGCCAGACTGTCGGCAACGATCCAGTACTCGCAGCTCTCGTAAACGGCTGCACCTACTTCAGCGTAGTTGACTTGATACATCGGATCTTCGTACTGCTTGTCCGTTTCAGCCTTGAGTTGGCGATAACCAATCTCACCGGCCAGATACCACGCCATCGGCAGGTTCTTGGTCTCGTCGTTGTTCAGCGCTTGGTCTATAGCGGCACGAGCGCCGGCATAGTCCTTCTTTCCAGTCAATGACTTAGCTGCCTTAAGGTTTGCTTGTTGTGCGCTAACACAGGCGCTCATGAGCACCAATGCTGCCAAAAATAGAGTCTTTTTCATAACTATTCTTGATTTTCGTTAGTATTTTCTTGGTATGCTTCAGCGTTTTCTGCTCCTTCAGCCGGAGTTTCTTCCTCTTCTACTTTTGGAACGAGGCATCCGCTCATCAGGATATCGTTACGTTTCTGCAGTTCAATCAGTTTTACGCCTTGTGCGGCACGTCCTGTCACGCGGATGGTGGATACATCCATGCGGATAGCCGTTCCGGACTTGGTCATGAGCATCAGGTCGTCTTCGTCGGTTACAGCCTGGATACCGATCAGTTTGCCGGTCTTGTCTGTTACCTCGATGGTCTTCACGCCCTTACCGCCACGGTTCGTAATACGATAGATCGGGTTGCCCTCTTCATCGTCCACCGGCGTACGCTTGCCGAAGCCCTTCTCCGAGATGACCAGAATGTTCTTGTCTGAATTAGGCTCTACACAAACCATGCCAATCGCGCGATCCTCGCCATCTTCGTCGAGTTTTATAGCGCGTACACCGCTTGCACCACGGCCCATCGGACGTACCGTATTCTCCGGGAAGCGAACCACCTTACCGTTGTAGCTACCAATCAACATCTGGCTCTCGCCATCGGTGAGCGTCACGCCAATCAGTTCGTCGCCTTCGCGCAGACCGATAGCGATAATACCGTTCGCACGCGGACGGCTGTATGCCTCGAGCGTGGTCTTCTTCATCAGACCGTTCTTCGTAGCGAAGATTAGGTAGTGGTTGTTGACAAACTCCTCGTCGTTCAGACCCTTTACATTAATGAACGCGCATACGCGATCACCCTTCTGCAGGTTGATGACGTTCTGTATTGCGCGACCCTTCGACTGGCGGTTGCCTTCCGGAAGGTCGTATACCTTGATCCAGTACAGACGGCCCAGCTCCGTAAAGAGCATCATCGTCGAGTGCATCGAAGCCTGGTGAACATATTCGATGAAGTCGCTGTCACGCGAAGCACTGGCTTTGGTGCCGATACCACCACGGCTCTGCTGACGGAACTCAGTCAGCGGCGTGCGCTTGATATAACCCAGGTGCGAGATGGTGATGATCATATCGTCGTCGGCATACATATCCTCCGGATTGAACTCGGTAGCCATCTTCACGATCTGCGTGCGGCGCTCGTCGGCATATTTATCCTTCACTTCCTGCAACTCACTCTCGATGAGTTCGTAACGCATTACTTCGTTTGCGAGCAGTTCGTTGAGGTGAGCAATCAATTTCTCTATCTCTTCGTACTCGTTCTTCAACTCGTCGATACGCAGGCCTGTGAGGGCACTCAGTCGCATATCTACAATCGCCTTCGATTGCAGGTTGTCCAGGTTGAAACGCTTCTCCAGATTTGCTTGTGCATCGGCCGGAGTACGGCTGGCACGAATAATACGAACCACCTCGTCGATATTATCTACGGCGATAATCAAGCCTTCTAAGATATGCGCACGCTCCTCGGCCTTGCGCAGTTCGAAGCGGG
>JAFPLG010000001.1 GCA_017402895.1 Paludibacteraceae bacterium | reverse complement strand
TGGCTCATCCATTCGAGTCACGACATTGGCCGTCACGAAGAGGTGAACGCCTCGTTGCCGAAGGACATCCAAATGGCGTACGACGGACAAGAGATATTTATAGTTTAGAGTTAAAAGATAATAGTTTAGAGTTAAGAAATATGAAGAGAATATTGCTATTGGCGACGGTGATGATGGCTGGGGTTTATGCACTGGCTTGTACCAATTTTATTGTGGGCAAGAAAGCCTCCGTGGACGGCAGCGTCATCTGTTCGTATAATGCCGACTCGTATGGCGCGTTTATGTGGCTTTACCACTATCCTGCAGGTAAGCACGCGAAAGGCGAGATGCGGAAAATTTACGAGTGGGACACCAACAAATATCTTGGAGAAATTCCTGAGGCCGAAGAGACCTACAACGTCGTTGGCAACATCAACGAGTGGCAGGTAACCATTGGCGAAACGACCTATGGAGGCCGTGAGGAAATGGTTGATACGACAGGCGTAATAGATTATGGCTCATTGATTTATATCACCCTGCAACGCTCAAAGAATGTCCGCGAAGCTATCCAAACGATGACTACTCTGGTGGAGCAATACGGTTACTGTAGCGAAGGCGAGACGTTTACCATTTGCGACCCTGAAGAGGCGTGGATTCTGGAGATGCAGGGTTGTGGTTCCGACCGCAACGTGTCGAAAGAACGTGTCGTTTGGGTTGCCCGTCGTATTCCCGATGAGGCTATCTGCGGACATGCCAACCAGAGCCGCATTGGCGTATTTCCGTTGAAAGATAAGGAAAACGTGCTGTATTCGAAGAACGTCATCAAATATGCTCGTAAGATGGGCTGGTTCAGCGGCAAGGATGAGGAGTTCTCGTTTAAGAATGCCTACGCCTTCCCCGATTTCAGTGGTCGTCGCATTTGTGATGCCCGCGTGTGGAGTTTTTTCAATCACCACGTGAAAGGTATGGACCGCTATCTGCCTTGGGCGTTGGGTAAGGACAAGGACGCTGAGGACATGCCGCTGTGGGTCATTCCCGACAAGAAAGTGAGTGTTCAGGACATTATGAACGATATGCGAGACCACTACGAAGGCACGCCGATGGCTATCGACTCGACGGATATCGGTGGTGGTATCTGGCAAATGCCTTATCGTCCCACACCTTTATATTATAAAGTGGATGGCAAGAAATACTTCAACGAACGTCCGACGTCGACGCAGCAGACTGCATGGACCTACGTTTCGCAGATGCGTTCGTGGATGCCCCGCGAGGTTGGAGGTTGTTTCTGGTTTGGGAACGACGACGGCAACATGGTGGCTTATACCCCCATCTATTGTTCGATGACTGAACAGCCCGAGTGTTACAATACTCCCGATGCCGACGAGGTGACATTCTCTATGAAAAATGCCTACTGGGTGGAAAACTGGGTCAGCAACATGGTTTATCCGCGCTACTCGATGCTGTTCCCGTCGCTGAAGGCCGTTCGCGACTCCCTGCAGAATGCCTATTTTGCTCAGCAGCCCGACATCGAGGCCAAAGCGATGAAGATGGAATCCGCCGAGATGCAGCGTTTCCTTAATGCTTATAGCATCCAACAGGCTCAGCAGATGCTCGCACGCTGGCAGCAGCTGGCTTTCTATCTCGTGGTGAAATACAACGATATGGCCGTGAAACCTGATGAGAACGGTGTCTTCAAACGTTCGAAAATATACCATCGATGGCGTAGATGCGCTGTTGACATGCTCGGACGACATAGCAAAACAGGGAGATAAAATCACTTTCGGTCTGAAAGTCAAGACTACGTCTGCCATAGCCGCACAAGCATACTTGCAAGCCGCTTGGTTGGATGACGAGAACGATGCACTCACCTTTGGTGATATTGCTCAAAAAGCTACTTATACAGCTACAGAAGCCGCTGCCGGCACAAACAAAGATCTTGAAATAACGGTATTGCCTACCGGATCGCTTAACTTCGGTCACCGTGCACGCTTTTTCCGCATGCGTGTTCGCCTGCAAGGCTCAAGCAATGATATCTATTCGAACATTGTGCGAATTGATACGTATTACCCCATTGTTATCAGTGGTGATGCAGCGGCCATATCCGACCTTGCTGATGGAACAAGACAGGTAACGGGTAACGGAGGTATGCTCTATTCACGACCGCAAGATACCATCCATGCCGTGTCCGGTGTGACTGCTTGCAGTCTGACATTCCAATTATTCCCGACACCCGATGGCGGCATAGATGCCGGTGATTACTGGGTGGTTGTCCCGCAAGGCTATGGAGAAGGAACACTGACCGTTTCCCGCGAGAAACATACAGTGCTCTTCTTTATGAGTGAACATCATGATGGTTATTGGGAAAACCTGTATGGCTCTGGAGCTTATGAACCGCAAGAGATACTCTGCGGCAATGCCGTTACACCTCCGGATATCACGGCGGAAGTGCCGGAAGGCAAACTGTTCCGCGGATGGAAAGCACGTGGCATGTATGCCGACGATGCGTACAACTTTGTTGTCCGGGATATGGAATTTGATGCACTGCTTGAAGACGAACCGCAAGGCATCGAGCAGATTCCTGTGCCGCAGGACAATGCCCGCAAATACCTCATCAACGGAGAGATATACATCGCCCTTCCGGATGGTAAGGTATATAACATCCAAGGAATGAGAGTAAGATGAAACTATCAGAAATTCGACAAGCAATCGGGCACATCGCTCAGGTGACAGGCGATGACAGTCAGCAGATTCGTCATCTGCTGATTGATAGCCGTCAACTCAAAAGCGAATGGCGCGCAGACGAAGTGCTGTTCTTCGCGCTGAAGACCGACAAGAACGACGGTGCCCGTTATATACCGGAACTCGAAGCAAAAGGCGTTCGGGCGTTTGTGACAGGCGATTCGTTGGCGGCATTGCAAGAGTTGGCTGCCTATGTGCGGCAACAGTTCCATGGCACGGTAATAGGTATCACGGGCTCGAACGGCAAGACGGTAGTCAAAGAGTGGCTCTACCAATTGTTGAAAGACGACTACACCGTCATCCGTTCCCCGAAATCCTACAACTCCCAGATAGGTGTGCCGCTTAGCGTTTACCAATTGGAAAACGCTGACCGCTTCTCTGAAAGACAAAAGCCGCTGCTCGCGATTTTTGAGGCCGGCATCTCTCAGCCCGGAGAGATGGAGCGACTCGAACGCATCATACGTCCGACCATAGGCGTGATCACCTATATTGGTCATGAGCACGACGAGAACTTCCAATCGCTCGAGCAGAAACGCGAGGAGAAGATGCGTCTATTTGTGCATTCAGAACAAGTGATCGAGGACCCGACGCACCAAAATGTACGAACCTGTGCAGCTGTGATGCGGGCGCTGGGATATGACGAGGAGACGATATCTGCACGTATTCTCCAGCAGACCCATGAGACGGTGCTCAAAGTCAATCTGACGGCACTGGTGGATAACGTGCGCTATTTCCGCAGTCTGCTTCGTCCGGAGACAAAGTTGACCTGCATGGTAAAGGCTTTTGCGTATGGTGCCGGTAGTGTGGAAGTGAGCAAAGCGCTGCAAGAGAGTGGAATGGTGGATTATCTGGCTGTGGCCGTGGCTGACGAGGGCGTAGAGTTGCGCCGAGCCGGTATCACGTTGCCCATCATTATCATGGATCCGGAAGTGGCAGCGATGGACCTGATACTCGAAAATAACATGGAGCCGAATGTCTACTCGCATCAGTCGCTCAAGACCGTAGTAGCCGCCGCAGAAGCTAAGGGGCTGGAAAACGTGCCGATTCACGTCAAGATAGATAGCGGTATGCACCGCCTGGGCTTCTACCGCGAGGATATGCCGTGGTTGATAGAGAAACTAAACCAGACCAAGGCTGTACGCGTGGCATCGGTCTTCTCCCACCTGGCGGGAAGCGACGAGGCGCAGTTTGACAGCTTCACGATGGACCAGATCCGCTACTTCGACGCTTGCGCCGAGGAGTTGAAGAATGGGCTAACAGCTAATGGGCAAGAGCCAACAGCTATCATAAAACACATCTGCAACTCAGCCGGCATAGAGCGATTTTCGGATTATCAGTTTGACATGTGTCGTCTGGGTATCGGACTGTATGGTTTCTCGTTTGTGGGCGCAAAGCTGCGTAATGTGTGCACGCTACGCACCACGATACTATCGGTTAAGACTGTCCGCGCGGGAGAGACCATCGGTTATGGACGCCATACGCGACTGGAAGAAGACCGCGTGATAGCCGTTATTCCCATCGGTTATGCGGATGGTTTCGATCGGCGCTTCTCCAACTATGGTGGCGAAGTGTGGGTTCGCGGCAAGCGTTGTCCGGTAGTGGGCAATGTGTGCATGGACCAGGCTATGATAGACATCACCGGTACGGATGCCCGACCGGGCGATATGGTGGAGGTCTTTGGTGACCGCCTGCCGCTGGAAGAACTGGCGGATAAACTGGGAACGATAACCTACGAAATACTAACTTCTGTCAGTCGCCGTGTCCAACGTGTCTATTACTACGAATAAGCTCACCATCGGCTACCGGAGGTCGAGTGGCTCGACACCCGATAATTCATTCGATACCGTCGTTCAGCGTGACCTGACCTTCTCGCTCCGCCAGGGTGAGATGGTATGT
>JAFPLG010000158.1 GCA_017402895.1 Paludibacteraceae bacterium | reverse complement strand
GAGTTTCTCGGGCGGGATACTCACGGTGAGTGCGACCGCCAGGCGTCGCAGGTTGGGCGCCAGTCCGAAGAGTTCGGTGTCAACAGCTCCGGGAGCCATGACGGTGATACCTACGTTCTGCGGACGGAGTTCGTACCAGAGCGACTTGGAGAAATTGTAGATAAACGCCTTGGTGGCATTGTAGGTCTGGATACCCGGCATCGCCATCCAAGCCGACATAGAGGACATATTGAGGATATAGCCCTTCATACGGCGGTGACGGCAGATACGTTGATTAGCCTCTTCCTCGGTCAGTTCACGATGGATCATATCCTCGGCAAAGAGTCGGGTAAGCTTAGCCACCGTGATCATATGGAGGTTGAGCATCAGCTCAATACGGCGCATCGAGGTCTCGCAATACGGATTGAAGAAGAAGACGCCGGCATTGTTGATGAGGATATCTACGACATAGCCGTTCTCCTTGGTCCAGTTGTGGAGCGTCTCGGCGGCATCCGGCAGACTAAGGTCGGCAAAGCGTGCAATAGTCTGTACGCCATACTGTGCAGCAAGGTCTGCTGCTACCTCGTTGAGTTCATTCTGCTGATTGCTGACCAGCAGCAAGTCACAATGGTAGTCACGTGCCAACTGCGTAGCGTACTGAAGACCTATGCCAGACGATGCGCCCGTTACTAATGCTAACATCTTACTTGCCGGCTTTTTGTTGTTCAACAGATTCTTTCGCTTTGCCTTCCAACTTAGTAATCTCGCGTTGGATGCGTTGCGGGATAACTTCTCCGTCGCGCTCTACGCACTCGTGGCACTTCATATTGAGCGTGTACATACGTCCCACGCAGTAGTTGGAGCGGCCGCAACCAGCATGATAATGCGGGTCGGCCTGTACGTGCTTGACGAAGTCAGGATCCTTGATGAGCACGTGGGCAATCTGGAAGAGTTCGAAGCCCTCGTCCATAATCTGCTGGCAGTTGTCGCCCGACTGTACGCCACCAACGTAGATCAAAGGCACGTTGGTATCTTTTAATGCCTCCTGGAATATCTTCGCTTTGTCCATGAAATAGAGTTCACGGAACGGCGAAGTAGGCATCATAACAGGTGCCACACCAGGGATGTTCAATGCGGCCTTGAGCCACCAGAACGTCTTCGTCGGCATATAATGGGCCAGGGTCTTATAGGGCATAGCACCGCTCAGGATCGTCATCGGCGAACGGCTGACCGTTCCACCGGACAGGACGATACCGTGCACGTTGTGACGGGCGATATTCTTAGCCACCTCGATACCTTCTTCGATAGAGATACCCTGCCAGCAGTCGTCCCACATATTGGTCTTAACCACCACGGCCATGTCATCCTTAGCGTGCTCCATAACGGCATCGAGCACTTCGTTCATGAAGCGCATACGATTCTCGAGCGAGCCGCCGTACTGGTCGTGACGATGGTTGGTGCGACGAGCCAGGAACTGGGAGATGAGGTAAGCGTGACCGGCATGTATCTCCACGCAGTCGAATCCGCACTCACGTGCCCAATCAACCGCCTCGCCGAACTTACGAACGAGGTCGTGTATCTCGTTGACCTTCAGACGGCGATGGATAGTAGGCGAATAGAGGTTGAACCACGTATCGGCACTCACCGGCATACAATGACAGGTATAGAAATGGGTCATATTGCCACAGTGGCCGAGCTGGATGCTGGCCTTGGCACCCTCGGCATGGATAGCGTCGGTCATACGCTTCATATCGGGGATAATCTCCGGACGCACGTAGAGCTGGCCGTCGAACGACACGCCACTCAAATCGACGGCACAGTAGGCGACGGTAGTCATACCTACTCCACCGCGAGCGACGCTGACGTGGTAGTCTTGGAGTTCTTGGGTAGGCGCATTTTTGCGCGCCATATTCTCAAAAGCAGCGCTGCGGATAATACGATTCCGCAGCGTTATAGGTCCTAATTGATAAGGAGTAAAGAGCTTCGATTCTTTCATAATTCATTCTAGGTCGTCCTAGGTCGTCCTAGTAAATAAAAGGTATGATACGTTTGAGTTTTTTGCGGTCGAATTCGTCGGGAAATTCCTCCTCGTACTTATGGTAGATAGCGTTGCTACGCGGCACGAGGTTGCAGCAGCTGAACCAGAAGAACAGCAGACCGGCAACCGACCAAGTCAGGATAGCAAAGCCCAGCCACTCGGTGATCTCGCCCAGATAGTTGGCACTGGTTACGTAGCGATACATTCCCTTCTTAGGCAAATAGTGCTTGGTGTCGCCCGGCTTGCGCAGATGGCGAATCACATGATCCGAGTGCATATTGATGCCCCATCCGAGGAAGAAAATCAGCGTACCGATGATAAAACGCGGATCGGCGAGCCACGCCGTAGAATACAGATGCGAGTAATACGGATCGAGCGGCGCTATATGGAAGAGGAAGTAGCCCTGGATATATCCGTTGATCAGGTTCCAGCAAACCGACAAGAGCATGATAACAAACGGCATCTTGCTCTTTCCTTTCAGGAGGAAGGGGAAGATAAACGAGCGCTGGAAATAATGGAACTCGAAGATCAGGAAGAAAATCCAGTAGGGCGCTTGCTTTACAATCGGCGCCAAAGTCGGGTCACCCCAAGCCTTGAAATACTCGTAGAGCACCACAAAGAACACCGGGCACTCCATGAGCAGCCATCCGGCCTTGTTGTTCATAGCCGGTCCCCATTTCTCGGAGCGCATCTTGCCATAACCGGCATCTACGAAATAGAGGGAAACAAATACTACCAATCCTACCAGGAACATAATCGCCAGCAGGTCGGCAAAAGAGGAGTTAAGAATTTCCATATTGAGTTAGATATTTATTTGTCGTTAGTCCAGGGACGTAAAAACCGCGCAAAGGTACGAAATTTATTTCGTATGAACAAATATCGGGCAGAAAATCTTAACAATCGGCAATTTTTTCACGCTTTTGGCATATAAACAAGCCCAGAATGATAAGTGCTATACCTATCCATTTTCCAAGAGGCAGTTGTTCGCCAAAGAAGAGCAGCATCCAGAGAGCCGTAAACGCCGGACGGATATTGTTGAAGGCATTTGCCCGTGTCACTCCCACCCTGCGCAGGGCATAGCAGAAGAGGATAAAGGCGATAACGCTGGCAAAAACAGTAAGATAACTGACGCATAGCAGAGCTATGCTCAGCGGAGAGTTGAGCGTTGAGAGTTGAGAGAGATCCATCGCCTGTATCGCCGCCGGTCCTTCGCGGAAGTACCATATGGGCAGGAAGAACAGCAGGCTGATCAGTTGGGCGTAGAAGATGAAGGAGAGGGAACTATAGCTGGCGGGTACTTTGCGCATCATGATAGAGTCAATGACCGCCGCAGACACAGCCAAGAAAGCCAACAACACACCCCAGTAACTACCGATTGAATAGTCGGTACTACCGACCAGCGTCAGGGCAAAGACACCCAAGGTAGAGATGACGATACCGATGATATTATAGCGAGTCACCCGTTCGCGTAGCATCACCGCAGCAAAGAGCGGGCTCAGCAGCGGGCTGGTAGAGAGCAGTGTCTCGGCAATCGTAGGGCTATTGAGCGCATCGTAGGCAAAAGTCTCAAGCAGATAATAAAGGAAGGGCTGACAGAAACCCGCTATGAGGAATAGGGGCAAGTCTTTCCACCGGAGTCGCTGGAGTCCGAAGAGCGGGTTGTTGCGGCAGATAAGGCCGATGATTAGCATCAACAACACGGCAGGAACAAACCGCAGTACGATCATCGTGAACGGCGGCAGCACGACCAGGGCATGCTTGATGGCGATGCCGCTGACCGACCAGATGACCATCGAGACGATCAGAGCGATGACGGCCAGGTATTGTGAGTTATTCCTGCTAGACGGCATATAGTTGCATGCGTTTGGTTTAACAATCGTTGTGTCTCCTCGTTGCGCGGACGCGAGGTATCGGGATAAATGGGTTCGCCAAAGACCACTTCGGTCAAGGGTTCGGCATCGCCCCAAATCCACTTACGCCAGCCCGTACGGGGACGGAAACGGATGGCACACGGAAGGATGGGTTTTCGGTACTTGTACGCCATGGTGAAAGCCCCTTTCTGGAAGGGACGGAGGGGCTTGTACCAGTCCCAGCGTTTCGCCTCGGGGAAGATATGAATCCAGTAGCCCAAACGGTCGTATTGGTCGAAAGCCGTATTGAAGGCCTTCATGGCACTGATTCCCTCCTCGGGATCGGGGATAGGTATGCCACCGATGACACGCAGGTAGAACTGGTC
>JAFPLG010000157.1 GCA_017402895.1 Paludibacteraceae bacterium | reverse complement strand
CTTAGACTGCTGGTCCAGTTGAGGCTGTCATTGGAGATGGTGAACCCGTTCGTGGATGCCGAGATGGAAACCGTCGCATTCGGAATCAGGCCTTCGCCTACGATGCGCACTTTGCTGCCCGGCGTGTACGCTTGCTTGGTATCCGGATTATAGGTGCTTTGAATGATCGGTAACTCTGCCGGCAGGAACATAAACCCGTTGGATTTGAACGTGAAGGTGATGTTCTGTCCTGATACAGCGATATCCGTCAATGGTTGCTCAACGATATCACCGTTGTGCAACATCGGTGTGAACGTTGTCACTTTCTTCGAGCCGGGGAAGGGATCACTATCTGCGGAATAACCTCTTAGGCCTCCTGCTTCTTCGATATCATAACGCAGCGGAGTGCCGTTATTCGGACCATTGGATCCCCATGCCGAACTGCTGTAGTCGATATGCCAAATCAGCATTCCTGTGCCAGGCAGACTGGTTGAATGACGATCCCAACCTACATTCTGGCGGTTCTCTAGCAACCAGTACTCACTTGGATTCGGACTGCTGAAACTGAGGTTATGGTCGGTCTTGGCAAGCAGGTACGCCTTGTTGGTGCTTGCTAACGGCTCCAAGGTATAGGTGCCGGCATCTTTCAACTGAACCGGTTGAAGCCAGCCAAGCTGAAAACGCTCACCGGCGGTATAACTCGGCGGAGTCTTTCCACTACCGTTATAGCTACCCGAGCACATGATATCCCACGAACCTACCGTGTAGGCATAAGAATCTTCCGTGTCGTAATAATCCGGCAGACCCAGTACGTGACCGAACTCGTGACAGAACGTACCGATACCACACATCGACTTGCCGGACGTGCCGCGCAACTCGGATGTACAAGCGTAGTCATAAATCAGTTTGCCCTGTACACGGTTGTCGCCGGTAACAACAGAGCGGTGCGGCCAGATCGTATTGGATGAAGCGCCTTCTGCCTGGTTGTGCCCTGCATAATATACGAAGACGTTGTCCAGTTTGCCGTCGTTATCGGTGTCGTATTGCGTGAGATCCACACCCATTTGATCTACCAGGTTACATGCCTCGATGATCATTTGACTGGCATGAGGACTGTGATTGCCGCCTTGGTCTGCGCCATAGTACGCAAGCTCGCGGTTGAGAGTGACCGGACCATAACAGTCAAACTGCGGCGAGAAGACGCTGTCTGAACATGCAATGAAGTAGTCACGTGCGGAACCTACGCCGTTGTTGGTACTGTAGCCCGATTCTGTCAACAGGCGCTGGAAGTCCTCCAATTTGTATTGGAAGGCCAGATCCTTGAAATTTACCAGGATCACCAGACTCTTCGGCGAGCCGGTCAACGGATACCCACCGCTAACGGCTACTTGCTGCGCCGCTTTGCGAAGCTTACGAGCCGACTCCGGCATAGCTGCCACTGAAGCATCGTTAATCCACATACCTTTGTTGTTCAGGCGTACGGGAGTACCATCCATGCGCGTGTAATAACTATGGAACTCATCACCCACTAACTTTAGCGTGACAGTCGTACCATCCGCTTGTGTCTTTACGATAGGCTCCGGCGTAGCCATCACAGCCCATGCCGATACACTCAGCAAACAAACGCTCAATAATACAAATATCTTTTTCATATGCGTAGATTTTTCCAAATTACGGCGACAAAGTTACTACAAAAAAATTGAATTACCAAATAAATTGGTAAAAAAATGAGTTATGCTTGCATAAATGAATGATTTTACCTGTTTATTTGGAGTTCGCTGAGTTTAGCGAACGTAATTTCGGAGGGAACCCACCCCAGAGGGGAAGGGGCGTGCCGAAGTTACAAAATAAAAAAATCCCACATACGCAAGAGTATGCAGGATTTTTTTGTAATTTTAAGAAGTACTTCTTAAATTATTTGCGCGTCAGAACGTCCTTGCGAGCGATCTTTTGCTCTTTCTTCTCAACGAACTTTTGAGCAGTGTAGGTCTTCGGAGCTACTTCCTCCTCGCCTAAGTACTCATAGTACTTCTTCTCTCCAAGCGGAGCCCACTCGTACGGCTGTTTGAATTTGTAACCGGTCTCGCCGGTCTCGGGATCAACAGCCTCTTCTACAATGAGACCCCATATTTGCGGATCCTCGAACCAAGCAACATAGTTTTTGTAGAGAGCGGTGGTCTCATCGCCTACGAAGATACCATTACCAATCAGACCTGCGAACGGATCGATGTATTTGCTGTTGTTGAAGTCAATCGCCTGAATGGCACCGGTGAATACTTGCGGAAGCAAGTCGGTGGTATCGTTCAACCATGCATAGTGCTCTGCAGCCGTACCAAGGAGTTCGCCTGCGATAGCGCAGCTAGCAAATGCGGTGTCGTTCCAGTTGAATTTTTCTCTCGGGATGATGTCCAGACGGCTAACACCCAGATAGTGGTAGTTCGGGCCTTTGCCGAGGTCGTCCGTGATCAACAGTGCAGTACCTTCTACGTTAGCTACATAGCCGGCACCTGCCAGGTGGTCTACATCCAGATAAACACCGGCGCTCCAAATCTTATAAGTAGCAGGAATCATCAAGCAGCTAACTTCTTGACCGGTACTCAAGGTTTTCTTGATGGTGTCCGGGCTCAAGATGGTCGATTTGTCAAGACCCCAAAGGCTCCAACCTGCCCATGCGAGCATGTCGCGTGAATCCTGAACCGTGATCTTACATACAGCTTCCAGTTTGCTTTCGCCTTCGCTATACGTAGCGGTTACGTTAGCCTCGCCGGAGGCCACAGCGGTTACGTTACCTTTCTGGTCAACAGTAACTACCTCTTTGTTGCTCGAAGCCCATACAACTGCCGGAGCATCCAGAGTCGTCGGCTCATAGAGAACTTGCAATTTCTCGGTTGCACCTACAGCCATCGTCAGCTCAGCATTTTTGAACTTCAGACTGGTGTACTTGTTGGTGTCTTCCTTTTTGCAGCCTACAAATACCATTGCCAAAGCTGCCAATACAACTAAATACTTTTTCATAATAATTGTTGTTTAATAATAAATAATGTTGGTTAATATAAACAGACTTACTGTCTTTTAATCTTCGTTTTGAAGTGTTGTCTTGTCTCCGATGAACGGATTGTAACGTGTTTCCGATGTCGGAATCTGGCATTGGAACATCTCCTTGTCGGTGCCATTAATATCCAGAGCCTTATTTGCGCGAGCAAGGTGGTTCGAACCTAACGTACGTTGCTTTTGGATACGACGCAATACCTGCATCGAGTATCCTTCACCCCACATCTCAACACGCCAGTTGTAAATAATAGCCTCTTTTACAGCATCCGAACTGGTTAAACTAGCCAACCAAGTGTTGTACTCGGTATCCTTGCCGTCTGCCACGCGCTCGTCGCAAAGGGCCTTGAGGTAGTTAACCGCTGTGGCGTTGTCGCCATTACTCCAAGCAGCCTCGGCTGCGATCAGATAGGCCGACTCAACACGCATGAATACATTGTCGCAAAGCCAGTTACGATCCACCTGATCCAAGGCAGTTACGTTCTTGTATTTCGGGCTATAGAACTTGCCGTCCGGGCAGTACGGGAATTTTTGCGAACCGGTGCGGAACCACTTAATACGCGCATCCCATTTGTTTTTGTCAATCTCGTCATACAACTTGCTGTCGATACCCTTGGTGTCACCGGCTGCAGCATAGCTGTACGAGTGAACATCCACTTGACCAAAGAACGAACCCAGAGCCGTCGTGGTTTCAACGGTTACGTCCTGACCCCACATCCAGTTGGCTGCACTTACATCAGCAAAACCGGTGGTAGTCAACTCGGCTTTCTTCAACATCGGATATTTACCTCCGTCGATAACAGCCTTTGCATTCTCCAACGCGATCTCGTAGCAGTTCTTTCCGTCTGCCACAATCGTATTCTTGTCACCATGATTCAGCATTGCATATGCTAACATCAGTCGGGCTACATCAGCATCAACCTCCAACTTTGAACCGCGTTGGTTATATTTTCCGTAGTAGTCCAAGAGTTGTATAGCCTCAGAAAGATCCTGATATGCACGGTCGTATACCTCTGTTACGGTCGAGAGCGGAGCTCCGAGTGTTCCGGCTTTTACATCTGTTCCAACGTAAACAGGAATGGCATCTGCGTCCAAATCTGCTGTATTGACATCACGCGGATCCGTGAAGATGTCCAGCAAGTATGCATACGACCATCCACGCATCGCTAAGATCTGACCGTAGAAATAACCGCTCAGTGCAATTTCATCGGACGGATCTTCCGTGCTTGTCGTAGCGTTCCAGATTGCTTGGACGCTGTCTGCAATCGCTACATCGCAGATATTAGCCAGGTTGATAATCTCGTAGAAATACGACCAGGTGTAACTGCGAGCTGCAGAATAATAATATCCGCGCTCATAGCTCTCGAACCAACCATAACTGTTTCGTTTCATGGCCATATCGCCCGACTGGATATCGCTGTACATATCCAGCGAACGTTTGCCGAAGGTGCTGTGACCGCCGTACTCGTAAAGCTTCGTGTAGATACCTAACACGGCTCCTTGTAACTTATCCGGCAACTTTTGGTATTGATCTTCCAAGAGGACGCTTCCCTCTGGATATTGAGTCAGAAACGAATCACCACAAGAGGTGAGTGCAAGACCCAATACGATTGTTGCAAATAAAAATTTAATCTTTTTCATTGTCGTAATCTCCTATGGTTTAGAATTGAACTTTGATACCACCCATGATGGTCGACAGCGGACTATAGTCGTCGTAGCCGTTGGTACCGCTGGCCGACATCATCGGGTTGTAACCCTTACGTGCCGTTGCGATGGCCAAGTTGTCGGCTGCTACCCATACT
>JAFPLG010000156.1 GCA_017402895.1 Paludibacteraceae bacterium | reverse complement strand
GGTCAGCATTTCAGCAAGGAGCGTCTGAACGAGATCGATTATTTCTCGGTGCTCCTCGAGGGTTGGACAACGGACGAGCACAAGAACGAACTCGTCGCACAGTGCGTGATCAATTATATCGCCAAATACAAAGAGATGGACGCGCAACTCAAGCGTGAGAAATTCAACCTCACCATCGGTGATGAGCTGCCTAACGGTATCGTCAAGATGGCCAAGGTCTATATCGGCAAGCGTCGTAAGATTCGCGTCGGTGATAAGATGGCCGGTCGTCACGGTAACAAGGGTATCGTTAGCAAGATTGTGCGTGTAGAAGACATGCCGTTCTTGGCAGATGGTACACCGGTGGATATCGTATTGAACCCGATGGGTGTGCCTTCTCGTATGAACATCGGTCAGATCTTCGAGGCTGTGCTCGGTTGGGCTGGTCAGGAGTTGGGTGTTAAGTTTGCTACGCCTATCTTCGACGGATGCTCGCTGGAGCAACTCGATGAATGGACCGACAAGGCAGGTCTGCCGCGTGCTGGTAAGACACAGTTGTACGATGGTGAATCGGGTGAGCCGTTCGATCAGATGGCAACCGTAGGTGTGACCTACTTCATGAAGCTCGGTCACATGGTTGACGATAAGATGCATGCTCGTTCGATTGGTCCGTACAGCTTGATTACGCAGCAGCCGCTTGGTGGTAAGGCTCAATTCGGTGGTCAGCGTTTCGGTGAGATGGAGGTTTGGGCTCTCGAGGCTCACGGTGCCGCTCACACGCTGCAAGAGATTCTGACTGTTAAGTCGGATGACGTCACCGGTCGTGCTCGCACCTACGAGGCTATCGTTAAGGGAGAGCAGTTCCCGACACCGGGATTGCCTGAGTCGCTCAATGTGCTGTTGCACGAGCTCCAAGGTCTGGCTCTAAGTATTAATATGGAATAAAACATCTCAATCACTCAAATAGTATGGCTTTTAAACAAGATAATAAGAAAACGGGTTTCACCAAGATCACTATTGGTCTTGCTTCACCTGACGAGATTATGCAATTGTCGAGTGGTGAGGTGCTGAAACCGGAAACCATCAACTATCGTACCTACAAGCCTGAGCGTGACGGTTTGTTCTGCGAGCGCATCTTTGGTCCTACCAAGGACTATGAGTGCCATTGCGGTAAGTACAAACGTATCCGTTACAAAGGTATTGTCTGCGAGCGTTGTGGTGTGGAGGTTACCGAGAAGAAGGTACGTCGTGAGCGCATGGGTCACATCAAACTGGTTGTGCCCGTAGCACATATCTGGTATCTTCGTTCGTTGCCGTCTAAGATGTCGGCACTTCTGGGTATTCCTACCAAGAAACTGGATGCTATCGTTTACTATGAGAAGTATGTTATTATCAACGCTGGTGTGCTGGCCGGTCAGACGATTGGTGACGACATCGTTGAGAACAACATGCTGCTGGATGAGGACGAATACGCAGAACTCATGAACCGTCTGCCGGCAGAGAATCAACTGCTGGAGGATAATGACCCGGATAAGTTCATCGCTAAGATGGGTGCCGAGGCACTGTATGAGATGCTCTGCAAGATCGATTTGGATCAACTCAGCTACGAGTTGCGTGACCTGGCCGACAAGTCCAAGACCACGTCGGCTCAGCGTCGTAACGATGCGCTGAAGCGTCTGCAAATCGTAGAGGCTTTCCGCGCTTCTAAGAATCGCAACCGCCCCGAGTGGATGATTCTGCAGGTAGTACCTGTGACGCCGCCTGAGTTGCGTCCGTTGGTACCGCTGGATGGTGGACGTTTCGCTACGTCTGACCTCAACGACCTCTATCGTCGTGTTATCATCCGTAACAACCGTCTGAAACGACTCATCGAAATCAAGGCCCCGGATGTCATCCTGCGTAACGAGAAGCGTATGCTCCAGGAGGCTGTCGACAGTCTGTTCGACAATAGCCGCAAGACGACCGCTATCAAGTCCGAGGCTAATCGTCCGCTGAAGTCGCTCAGCGACTCGCTCAAGGGTAAACAAGGACGTTTCCGTCAGAACTTGCTGGGTAAGCGTGTTGACTACTCCGCACGTTCGGTTATCGTCGTTGGTCCGGAGTTGAATATGCACGAGTGCGGTCTGCCTAAGGAAATGGCTGCCGAGTTGTACAAGCCGTTTATCATCCGCAAACTCATCGAGCGCGGTGTGGTAAAGACGGTGAAGTCGGCTAAGAAGATTATCGATCGTCGTGATCCGGTTATCTACGAGATTCTGGAGCACGTGATGGAAGGACACCCCGTACTGCTCAACCGTGCCCCGACGCTTCACCGTCATGGTATCTTGGCTTTCCAGCCGCGCATGATCGAGGGTAAGGCTATTCAGTTGCACCCGCTGGCATGTGCCGGATTCAATGCCGACTTCGATGGTGACCAGATGGCTGTTCACTTGCCATTGTCTAACGAGGCTATCCTCGAGGCACAACTGCTGATGCTCGGCTCGCACAACATTCTGGACCCGGCCAATGGTAATCCTATTACCGTGCCGTCGCAGGATATGATTCTGGGTCTGTACTATATCACTAAGCCGCGTAAGGGCGTGAAGGGCGAAGGCCTGACGTTCTACTCGATGGAGGAGAGCGAAGTAGCGCTGAACGAAGGTAAGGTAGATATCCACGCACTGGTTAAGGTTCGTATCAACGACATCGTTGACGGCAAGCCCGTAACGCATATCGTTGAGACCACTCCGGGTCGTGTGATGGTCAATCGCTTCGTGCCGGCTGAGGTAGGTTATCAGAACGTAACCCTGAAGAAGGGTGCCGTTAAGGGCATCATCTCGCAGGTTATCAAGACTTGTGGTGTGGCTCGTACGGCTCAGTTCCTGGATGATATTAAGAACCTGGGTTACTACATGGCCTTCCGTGGCGGTCTGTCGTTCAACCTGAACGATATCCTCATTCCGGAGGAGAAGGCAGCCCTGATTGCTAAGGGTAACCAAGAAGTAGAGAATATCACCGAGCGTTACAACTTCGGTGAGATGTCGGACGACGAGCGTTACAAGTCGGTTATCGACGCATGGAACAAGGTTGACCAGGAGGTTACCGATGTGCTGATGAAGCATATGACGGAGGCTGACCAGGGATTCAACTCTGTTTACATGATGATGGATTCCGGTGCCCGTGGTAACAAACAGCAGATTAAGCAGCTGGCCGGTGTGCGTGGTATGATGGCTAAGCCTCAGAAGGCTGGTTCTACCGACACACGTACTACTATCGAGAACCCTGTGCTTGCTAACTTCAAGGAGGGTATGTCGGTGCTCGAGTACTTTATCTCTACCCACGGTGCTCGTAAGGGTCTGGCCGATACCGCTCTTAAGACGGCCGATGCCGGTTATCTGACTCGTCGTCTCGTCGATGTATCCCACGACGTGATTATCAACGAGGAGGACTGTGGTACACTGCGTGGTCTGACAGCTCGTGCTATCAAGCAAAACGACGTTGTCGTAGCTACGCTCACGCAGCGTATCTTGGGACGTGTATCCGTTCATGATATACTTGATAACGATGGCAACCTGATCGTAGCTGCAGGCGAAGAGATTCGCGAGGCTGCTTGCGATGCTATCGAGGCTGCAGGTATCGAGGAGGTAGAGATCCGTTCGGTTCTCACCTGCGAGTCGAAGCATGGTGTCTGCGCTAAGTGTTACGGTCGCAACCTGGCATCGCGTAAGATGGTTCAAAAGGGTGAGGCTGTTGGTGTAATTGCCGCTCAGGCTATCGGTGAGCCGGGTACTCAGCTGACGCTGCGTACCTTCCACTCCGGAGGTTTGGCAGGTAATGCTGCAACAGAGAATACCTATGCTATTCCTCGCGATGGTATCGTAGATATTGAAGATCTGCGTACGATTACGACCGCCGAGGGCGACGTGATTGTTGTTAGCCGTCTGAACGAACTCCAACTCAAGGACGAGAAGACCGGCGTAGTACTCACCAACTTCAATATCCCGTATGCTTCCAAGCTGTTTATCACTCCGGGCCAGAAGTACGAAAAGGGTACGGTTGTCTGCGAGTGGGATCCGTATAAGGCTTCACTCGTTATCGAGCAGGACGGTATTCTGCGTTACGAGGATGTTATCGAGGGCGTGACCTGTCTCACCGAGGTGGATGACCAGACCGGTAAGAAAGAGGTTACGATTATCGATACCAAGGATAAGACCAAGATGCCTTCGGCTCATATCGAGGACAAGGATGGAAATATCCTGCGCACCTACAACCTGCCTGTTAAGGCTAGTCTGGTGAATGCAGACGGTGCAGAGGTGAAGGTTGGTAGCCAACTGTTCACCGTGGCTCGTGCCTTTGGTTCGGCCGGTGATATCACGGGTGGTCTGCCACGTGTTACCGAGCTCTTCGAGGCTCGTAACCCGTCGAATCCTGCTCTTGTAGCCGAGGTGGACGGAGAGGTCTCGTTCGGTAAGATCAAACGTGGTAACCGCGAGCTCTTTATCACGCCGAAGTTCGGTGAGAAGAAGACCTACCTCGTTCCGCTGTCGAAGCAGATCCTGGTTCAGGAGGGCGACTATGTTCGCGCCGGTGTAGCGCTGTCTGACGGTGCTATTACCCCGGACGACATTCTGGCTATCCAGGGCCCGACGGCTGTTCAGGACTATATCGTCAACGAGGCTCAATCGGTTTACCGTCTCCAGGGTGTAGAAATCAACGACAAGCACTTTGAGGTTATCGTACGTCAGATGATGCGTAAGGTTGAGATCCTGGATGCAGGTGATACACGCTTCCTCGAGCACCAGATCGTGGACAAACTCGACTTTATGGAAGAGAATGACCATATCTGGGGTAAGAAGGTTGTTGTAGATGCCGGTGACAGTGAGTCGCTCCATGCAGGTCAGATTACGACCGCACGTCGTCTGCACGACGAGAATTCGTCGCTGCGTCGTCGTGATAAGAAACTGGTTACTGCTCGTGATGCTACCTGTGCTACGGCTAGTCAGGTGCTCCAGGGTATCACCCGTGCTGCACTTGGCACCAAGTCCTTTATGTCGGCTGCTTCGTTCCAGGAGACCACCAAGGTGCTCAACGAGGCTGCTATCCAGGGTCGTGTAGACATGCTGGAAGGTATGAAGGAGAACGTGATCTGCGGTAACCTGATTCCTGCCGGAACCGGATTCCGTGAGTTCAGCCGCGTATCTGTTCACAACGCAGAGGAGTATGCAGCTATGCAGGCTGCACGCGAGGCTGCGGAGAATGCACTCAATCGTTTCGAGGAGTAAGCAAGTGGCTAATCTGAAGCTATTATATCGCAGTAAGGCTGCCGGCGGCGTGGAAAATGCCGCCGGCAAGACCTTGCAGCTGGGTCCGGAACGTGGCCTGCTGCTGGTGTTGAGCGAGGGGGGAGGTGAACAACCGAATGCCGTTGCTCATCAACTGGCTATAGCTACCGTGGAGCAGTGTTTCAAGCCCGAGATACTGACCGATAAGATGCTTCAGAATCCGCTACAGCAACTTTCACGTACCCGTAAGTGCATAGCCGATGCTTTCTGTCAGTATCGCAAGGCACAACCGGCTATGTCTGATATCGAGGCCCATACCTCGATGGTGTGGATCAAGAATAATACGTATCACGTAGTGGGGGAACTGCGCGTGGTTTGCTACAACCCTGTGCTGGGCCTGCGTTCACTGACGCCGGATACCAAACCCGTCTCTATGGAGATGTACGACGGTGATGTGCTGCTGCTTTCTACGGCCGACCGTTACGAGACCATAGATGACGAATCGCTCGCCTCAGCTTTGTCGGGCGAGAACCTGTCGGCTTGCTATAAAGCATTACCGGCCGCACAGGCCACACTGATGGCGCAAGTAGTAGGCGGAGCCGCTACGCCGGAGAAACCTACAGAACAGGAGAAACCTGTCCCGCCTGCTGAGCCCGAGAAGCCTGTCGAGGACAATGAACCGCTCGTACCGGTGCATACCAAGTCGGGGCATTATGAGACCCACGACGATGCACCTATTGCGCAGATACGTGGAGAGAAATACTGGCTCATAGCAGCCGCCCTAATGGCAGTCGCCATTATCGTGCTATTCTGCTTCTTTTAATCGGAGTAGGCTCTGGAGCCAAAAAATCTGACGTCTGATTACTGAAGGCTGACGGCATCCTGAATCACCAGCGACGCCAAGGTCATACCAAATGTGCCGACCACAGGGGCTAAGGTTCCCCGGTCGCTACTCAACTCCGGTGAATAGACACACCGGAATTTTTTTTGCGGCAAGAGGCCGCTTTTTTTCATTTTGGTGCGTAGCGCACGTGCTAATGGACAGCCCTCTACTTTCCAGAAATCCGCTACGCGTATCTGCTGTGGGTCCATCTTGCGACCTGCGCCCATTGAACTGAGAACGGTGGCTTCGGTCTTGGTAGCTTCGTGCAACAGGAGCATCTTGCAATCCACCATGTCGATCGCATCGATGATGTAGTCGTACTGATCCAATTGGAAAGTCTCGGCCGTTTCCGTATTATATTGCCTATCAATAGCCACGATATTGGCATCAGGGATAATGCTGAGCAGGCGTTGTCGCATCTGTTCTACTTTTGTGCAGCCTATGTTCTGGGCGGTGGCAACCACCTGACGGTTGAGGTTCGTCTCATCCACTATGTCAAAATCCACGATGGTCAGGTGATGAATACCTGTTCGTACCAGTGCCTCGGCGCACCAACCGCCAACGCCTCCTACACCGAATAGGATGACGCGCTGCTGCTGCAGACGCTCAAAGGTCTCCTGCCCTATCAGTTGTATTGTTCGCTCAAAAACCATAAATTAGCATTCAGTTTTCAGCATTCAGCATTCAGTCTTTTTATCGCTGCTTTGGCAGCATTTATTCCGTCCAATGCTGAGG
>JAFPLG010000155.1 GCA_017402895.1 Paludibacteraceae bacterium | reverse complement strand
TAACGGTTTCTATTCCCTTGAGTGCAGATAGTTCCGGGAAAATAAGAGGTAATAGTCCCGTCTTGTCAAGAAGTATCCAGCCTTCTGATGGTCTTCGGCTGAGCATGATTTTATGCAACTCTTCGTTGATGCGTTCGCGAGTGATAATTTGTATTCGCTCGCGGTTGCGGCAAATAGCATCATAGGTCTTGCTGTCTAGGTTAAATCCCAGTTGTGTGGCAAAGCGGATGGCCCGCATCATACGCAGCGGGTCATCGGAAAAGGTGATATCCGGATCTAAAGGAGTGCGTATGATGCATCGCTCTAAATCTCCGATTCCATCGAATGGATCTACGAGTTCTCCATATTGGGACACGTTCAGACGGATGGCCATCGCATTGATGGTGAAATCGCGTCTATTTTGGTCTTCCTGGAGTGAACCGTCCTCTACGATAGGGTTGCGGCTATCGTGTCGGTAGCTCTCACGTCGCGCTCCCACAAACTCAAGTTCCAAGTTTTTTCTTTTGACTTGTGCCGTTCCGTACGTACGGAATATAGAAAGGTGAGTGCCCCTTCCAAGACGCTTGGCAACAGCTTCTGCTATAGAAATACCTATCCCCGACTGCCCCGGTTCGGGCCCATGGGGACGAGCTACAACAACATCAATGTCGGTGCAGGGACGATGTAATATCAGGTCGCGTACCCATCCTCCGATGACGTAACATTCCAGACCTAATTTGTCAGCTTCTTCGCCAATCAGACGCAGGATGGGATTTTCTATTTCGGGGTTGTTCAAACGCATTTCGGGTGCAAATGTACAATAAAAAATGCATATATACAAATTTTTAGCTATTCAAGCCTAATAAAATCACACAAATTTTGCGTATTTGAGAAAAAAAGAGTAATTTTGCAGTCGGTTTTCCTAAAAAGGAAGATCAAAGTGAAGATGTATCCACAACAAGTAATAGATGCTTTGCGCCACGTTCGCTATCCGGGAACGGGTAAGAATCTGGTAGAGAGTGGCATGCTGGAGGACGATATCCGTATTTCGGGTTTTGAGGTCTCGTTCTCGCTGATTTTTGAGAAGGATAATGACCCCTTTATGAAGTCGGTGGTAAAAGCCTCGGAAACGGCGCTCCGGACCTATATCGATCCGAACGTCTCCGCCCATATCCACACGAAGTTCGTGAAACAGAACCTCCAATCACCAATCACCCTTCACCAATCACCCTTACATGCCAAGCATGTCATTGCCGTTCATAGCGGTAAGGGTGGCGTTGGCAAGTCAACTGTCGCAGCCAATCTGGCTATCGCCTTGGCTAATAAGGGATATCGGGTCGGACTGCTGGACGCGGATATCCATGGTCCGTCTATGCCGAAGATGTTCCTTGCTGAGGATTGTCGGCCGGTGTCGGTAGAAGAAGACGGTCGCACACTCATCGAACCGATAGAGCAGTATGGTGTGAAGATGCTTTCGATAGGGTTCTTTGTGAATCCCGAACAAGCAGTCATATGGCGTGGTGGCATGGCTTCGAATGCTATCAAGCAGCTGATCCAGGATGCCCATTGGGGCGAGTTGGACTATTTCTTAATCGACCTGCCGCCCGGAACAAGCGATATCCATCTAACGCTGATAGCCACGTTGCAGTTGACGGGCGTGATCGTAGTGACTACGCCTCAACCGGTCGCGCTGGTGGACGCAAGAAAAGGAGTGGAGATGTTCAGAAACGAGAAGGTCAATGTGCCGATATTGGGATTGGTGGAAAACATGGCCTGGTTTACTCCAGCCGAATTACCCGAGAATAAGTATTATATCTTCGGCAAAGACGGTGGTAAGCACTTGGCGGAAGAACTGGGTGTGAAACTCCTGGGACAGATTCCGTTGGTACAATCCATCCGTGAAGGGGGCGACGAGGGACGGCCGATTGCGATGCAGACCGGTCATCCCGCCGCAGCGATATTCGAAGAGATTGCTTCTCAACTATAGAAACAGATGAGTCGAACGACCGAATTAGGTACAGCGCCCGTACATAAACTGCTGTTTAAGTACGCCATGCCCGCCATCATAGCGATGACGGCGACTTCGCTGTACAATCTGGTGGATTCGATTTATATCGGTCATGGTTGCGGCGCCTTGGCTCTCGGGGCACTGACGATAGCGAAGCCGTTTATGGATATTTGTGCTGCCTTTGGTAGCTTGGTCGGAGTGGGTGCTTCCTCTTTGTTGGCCATTTATCTGGGCGAGAAGGATTACGACAAAGCCAATCGCGTATTGGGCAATGTTATCGTGATGAATATTATCCTGTCGGCCGTTGTGATGGCTGTGGGACTCATATGGCTCGACCCGATTCTGCTGGCATTCGGCGCCAGCGAGAACACGCTCCTGTATGCGCATGAGTACATGGAGATAATACTATACGGAAATATCCTGACGCATATCTATTTCGGACTCAATGCGATGTTGCGGTCGGCCGGGCATCCGCGTTTCTCGATGACGGCTACGATTGTGGCGGTGAGCGTGAATATCATATTAGACCCCGTGTTTATCTTCGGAATGGATATGGGGGTTCGCGGCGCGGCTCTGGCAACGGTTCTTAGCCAGGCGGTAGCTGTCGTTTGGCAGATGACCAAGTTCTTTGATAGAAACGAATTAGTTCGATTCCATCGCGGAATATGGCGACTCAATCGAGAGATAACCGGCCGAGCGCTGGCTATTGGTATGTCGCCGTTTCTGTATAATATTGCCCACTGTTTCGTGGTTATTATTATCAATAATCAGTTGAAGACTTTGGGAGGAGATTTGGCTATTGCGTCGTATGGTGTTATCAACCGTCTCACTTTTGTGTTCGCTATGATAGTAATGGGATTGAATCAGGGAATGCAACCTATCACGGGTTATAACTATGGTGCTCGCAAGTTTGACCGCGTGATGCAGAGTTTTAAATTGACTTGTATTTGCGCCACTGTGGTGATGGGTGTTGTTTTCCTGCTTGGTGAAGGTTTGCCCCGATTGGTAACGGAGATTTTTACGCACGACGAACTTCTTATTACGCAGACAATAAGACCGCTGCGAATCATTTGCTCCACGATGCTGATTATTGGATTCCAGATGGTGACCGGCAATCTCTTCACCTCTATCGGGATGGCGAGTAAGGCTATTTTTCTGAGTCTGACGCGTCAGGTTCTCTATCTGATTCCGTTGGCGCTCCTTCTTCCGATGGTATTCGCTAATCCATTGGATGGTGTGTGGTGGGCAATTCCGATTAGTGATACAATCTCAGCTATAACAGCCCTGATTATGCTCCGCACATTGAAGTTTAACACCTGAAAAATCAATATATACTATGTCTGATATTTATTCTATTGTTACGTCACAAAAGCTAAGTTACGAACAAAAAGTGGTAGCCCTGGCGCATGCTGCGGAGGACACGTTGTCGGTGCTGAATATTCCCGAGCGTACGCGTTATTATATGGAGAGTGGAGTCATCTGCAATCTCAACGAAGGCAACGCTCCCTATCGTCCGCGTTATATCATGCCCGATTACGAGAAGGCTGTGCGTCAGGGAGTGAAGTTTCTGGAACTGGACCCGCCGCAAGACTTGGACGAACTGCTTACCTTCCTTCAGGTGCTCTATCGCCACGTGCCGTCGATTACAACCTATCCGGTGTTCCTTGGCGACTTGGACCGACTGATTGAACCCTTTATCGATGGACTGAGTGATGAGGTGGTGAAGCGTAAGTTGCGTAACTTCTTCATCTATCTCGATCGCACGATTACCGACTCGTTCTGCCATGCCAATCTCGGTCCGGAAGCTACGCGGGCGGGACGACTGATACTGGATGTAGACCGCGAGTTGGAACAGGCTGTTCCGAACCTGACGCTGAAATACGACCCGGCTTTCACCCCTGATGACTATGCCGAGCAGGCTATCTATACCTCGCTCTGTGTGGCTAACCCGGCTATCTGCAACGATGTGCTCAATCGCAAGACATACGATCGATACGGCATATCGTCGTGCTATAATATTCTGCCTATTGCCGGAGGTAGTTATACGCTAACCCGATTGGTACTTCCTCGATTGGCCGCCATGACCGATGACAAGCAAGAGTTCCTCACAAAGCTCTTGCCCGAAGCGATGCAATGCATGGCGGATTACATGAGTGAGCGTATTCGTTTTATCGTAGAGAAATCAGGTTTCTTCGAGAGCCATTTTCTGGCTACCGAAGGTTTGGTGGAGCGCGATCGTTTCGTGGCTATGTTCGGACTGGTGGGACTGGCCGAAGCCGCCAATCATTTTGCGCCGGGCAAGAAATACGGCACCGACCCCGAGGCAGATGACGTGGCCGAGCAAATCATGCAAGCGATCTCCGATTTTGTGGCGCACTATACCTGCCCCTATTGCGAGATAGCCGATCATCGTCTGTTGCTACACGCGCAAGTAGGTATTGATACCGATCATGGCATCACGTCCGGCATCCGTATTCCAGTGGGTGACGAGCCTCAGTCTATATACGACCATCTGCGTCATTCTGCGCGATTCCATCGGTTTATTCCGACCGGTTGCTCCGATATTCTTCCGTTCGACATCACCGGCAAGCAGAATCCCGCTGCGGTACTGGATATCGTCAAAGGCGCCTTCGAGGTGGGCCAGAAATACGTAGCCTTCTATGCTTCCGATTCGGACTTGGTGCGCATCACAGGTTATCTGGTCAAGCGCTCGGAGATTGAGAAATGGAACAGCGGGCAGGCTGTGCTGCAAAACACCACCCAGCTGGGTGCGCCTACTTACGCCTCTGCCCACCTAGCCAACCGTAAAGTTCGAGGCGTCTAATTGCTAACAGCCAATAGCCAATGGCCATCGTACGAAAACTCATATCGCAATCTACGGTAGACGGACCGGGAAACCGGTTCGCTGTCTTCTTGCAGGGCTGTAACATCCGTTGTGCCTATTGCCACAACCCCGAGACGCAAGCTATGCACGACGATGAAGCGCACGAGATGTCGGTGGTTGATGTGATACGTGAATTGGAGCATTGTGTGCCGTTCTTGCGAGGGGTGACAGTTTCCGGCGGAGAGTGTATGCTCCAGCCTGAGTGGTTGACAGAACTATTCCTTGCTGTGAAGCGACTGGGGCAAATCCGTAATCACCCGCTCACTTGTCTCGTCGATAGTAACGGCACGATACCTTTTTCTCATTATCCGGAACTGATGCAAGTCTGCGATGGCGTGATGCTGGATGTAAAAGCCTGGGATGAAGCGGTATACAGTCGTCTGACGGGGGCTCCAAGCAACCAGGTCGTAAGGGAAAATCTCGGATGGCTTCTCGGGTGCGATAAACTAACCGAAGTGCGCATTGTCTGTCTTTCCGGACGGGTGGATGTAGAAACGATCCTGGAAAATATAGCTGAAACATTCGATTCTATCGGAAGAAAAGCACCTGTGCGACTGATTCGTTTCCGTCCGCAAGGTGTGGTAGGAGAACTATCGAATCATCCAATGCCTTCGGACGAACAGATGAATAACTACGCCCGGTTTGCGCATGAGTTGGGATTGGGAGTTACGATTCGCTAAGATGCAATAAAATTGCATAACCTGGTTTTCAAAAAACACAAAACTCTTGCATATTTGGATTCTTTTTCGTAACTTTGCGCCCGATTTTGTAGATTAGGTGCAGTATGGAAGAAAAGAAAAGCAAATTTACTCCTATTCTTAAGCCGGATAAAGAGTATCCGGAAGTGACTCCATATAGTGTATCCATGGGTGTGTTGATGGCGGTGATATTCTCCGCCGCTTCTGCCTATCTGGGTTTGAAAGTTGGTCAGGTGTTCGAGGCCGCCATACCGATTGCTATTATAGCAGTCAGTTTATCCTCTATTCTGGGGCGCCGCGAGGCTGTAGGCGAGAACGTGATGATCCAGTCGATCGGCGCCAGTTCAGGCGTGATTGTAGCGGGTGCTATTTTTACCTTGCCGGCTCTCTATATCCTGCAGGCTAAGTATCCGGGTATGACCGTTACGTTCTCCCAGATCTTTGTGTCGTCGCTTTTGGGTGGCTGTCTCGGTATCTTGTTCCTCATCCCGTTCCGTAAGTATTTCGTAGTGGAGAAAGATGGTGAGTATCCTTTCCCGGAGGCGACTGCTACGACGCAAGTCTTGTTGTCGGGCGAGCAGGCCGAGGGCAAGGGGTCTTCGGCTAAGCCGCTTCTTTTAGCTGCGATAGTGGGAGGTGTGTATGACTTTGTGGTAAGCACCTTTGGTCTATGGACTGAACAGCTGAATACCCGTATGACAGAGTGGGGCGCGGCTATGGCTGCTAAGGCGAAACTAGTAGTCTCGCTCAATACCTCGGCCGCTGTGCTAGGACTGGGTTATATCATCGGTTTGAAGTATGCCGCTATTATCTGTGCCGGTTCGGCGCTGGTATGGTGGGTGTTGCTTCCGGTGCTGGGTACTGTGCCCGGGCTGGAATCGGTTGATCCGCGCGACCTCTTTACCGACTATGGACGTAATATCGGTATTGGTGCCATCGCGATGGCCGGACTGATTGGTATTATCAAGTCCTGGGGCGTGATAAAAAGTGCTGTAGGGTTGATCAATGGCACGAAAGGTGATGCACAAAAGGCTCAGAGCAATGTGCCTCGTACCAAGCTTGACCTGAGTATGCGTCTGCTGGTAGTAGCCGTTGCTGTGGCGTTGGTATGTACGCTGGTATTCTTCTGGGTAGGTGTGCTTCATAATTTCTGGCAGGCACTGGTAGCCTTCCTCGTGGTAGCGATTATTTCGTTCCTCTTCACGACTGTGGCAGCCAACGCAATAGCCATCGTGGGTAGCAACCCCGTGAGCGGCATGACGCTGATGACTCTCATCGTGGCCTCCGTAGTCTTTGTGGCTATCGGCATGAAGGGCGCGAGCGGCATGGTGGGTGCCATGGTTATCGGTGGCGTGGTTTGTACGGCGTTGGCCATGGCCGGCGGATTCATTACCGACCTGAAGATAGGTTATTGGATTGGTAGTACGCCTCGCAAGCAGGAGACCTGGAAGTTCCTGGGAACGTTGGTAAGTGCTGCTACAGTTGGTGGCGTGATGATTATTCTCAACAAGACCTACGGATTCGTGGGAGACAACGCCCTAGTAGCTCCTCAGGCTAACGCTATGGCAGCGGTTATCGAACCGCTCATGTCTGGACAGGGAGCTCCATGGATGCTCTATCTGGCAGGTGCTGTCTTAGCGCTTATACTTAATTTCATGGGTGTGCCTGTACTGCCGTTTGCGTTGGGTATGTTTATCCCATTGCATCTGAACTTGCCGTTGCTGGTAGGTGGCGGTATCGCTTGGCTGGTGGGCGAGAAGCACCAAGAGAAGGGTACGCTCATTGCCTCGGGCTTTATTGCCGGTGGCGCACTGATGGGTGTCGTATCCGCTATCGTGAAGTTCTGTGGTGCAGACTGGTATCTGACCGGCTGGGCAGAGAGTGGATGGGCTGCTATCGTAGGTATCGTGGCGTATGTGGCGCTGATTGCCTACTTTGTAGTTGCAACAAAACGAAAATAACAAAAACAAAATATTCATTATTAACAATTAATTTTTTACGATTATGGTAAGTTACAAAGAACTTGGATTGGTCAACACTCGTGAGATGTTTGCCAAGGCTATCAAGGGTGGTTATGCTATCCCGGCATTCAATTTCAACAACATGGAGCAACTCCAGGCTATCATCAAAGCATCTGCTGAGACCAAGAGCCCGGTTATCCTCCAAGTATCGAAGGGTGCACGCAATTACGCTAACCAAACCCTGCTTCGCTACATGGCACAGGGCGCTGTAGAGTATGCAAAAGAACTAGGTTGGGAAAAGCCGCAAATCGTGCTGCATCTCGACCACGGAGATAGCTTCGAGCTCTGCAAGAGCTGCGTGGACTTCGGTTTCTCGAGCGTTATGATTGATGCTTCGCATCTTCCCTACGAGGAGAACATCGCTCTGACGAAGAAGGTGGTTGACTATGCACACCAGTATGACGTAACCGTAGAAGCTGAGCTCGGTGTATTGGCAGGCGTAGAGGACGAGGTTTCGTCGGCCGTTAGCCACTATACCAAACCCGAGGAAGTAGTTGACTTCGCTACCCGTACAGGTTGCGACAGCCTGGCTATCTCTATCGGTACCAGCCACGGTGCTTACAAATTCACTCCGGAGCAATGCACGCGCGACCCGAAGACCGGCAAACTCGTTCCTCCTCCATTGGCATTTGATGTGCTGGACGCTATTATGGAGCAACTCCCGGGCTTCCCCATCGTGCTGCACGGTTCGTCTTCTGTTCCGCAAGAGTATGTGGATATGATCAACAACCTGGGTGGCAAGTTGCCTGATGCAGTGGGTATTCCTGAGGAGCAACTCCGCAAGGCTTCGAAGAGCGCGGTTTGCAAGATCAATATCGACTCTGACTCCCGTCTGGCCTTCACGGCTGCTGTTCGCAAAGTGCTGGCAGAGAAGCCGGGTGAGTTCGATCCGCGTAAGTACTGCGGCGTAGCTCGTGACTTCATGGAGGAACTCTACAAGCATAAAATTATCAACGTCCTTGGTTCTGACGGCAAAGCATAATATGGCACTTCCATTTATGACAGCCGAGCAGGCTGCCGAATTGATACAACATGGTGACGTCTTGGGCATGGGTGGCTTTACGGCCACCGGTGTGCCCAAGGCTGTTCCTTTTGCGCTTGCGCAGCGTGCAGAGCGTCTGCATGCAGAAGGCAAGCCTTTTCGCGTAGGACTGGAGACGGGTGCTTCTATGGGTGACAGTTGCGACGGTGCGTTGGCACGTGCTCACGCTGTGGAGTTCCGTACGCCGTACCAGTCGAATAAATCGATGCGCGAGGAGATCAATGCCGAGGGGACCCACTATTTCGATATGCACCTGAGCCATATGGCGCAGGACATCCGTTACGGTTTCCTTCCGAAGCCTAACTGGGCCATTATCGAGGCATCGTACGTGGGCGAGGACGGAACCATCGTGCCGGCTGCCGGTATCGGTATCATGCCGACTATCTGCAACCAGGCGGATCGCATCATCATCGAGCTCAATGAGATGTTCCCCGCTACTATGCGCGGCATGCACGACCTCTACGAACCCCTTGATCCCCCTTACCGCAAGGAGATACCTATCTACAAGCCCTCCGACCGCTGCGGATCGGACCATATCAAGGTGGATCCCAAGAAGATCGCTGCTGTTGTAAAGACGAATCGTCCGAACGAGATCCCGGCCTTCACGCCTGTAGATGCTATCACAGCTAAGATCGGTGAGAATGTAGCGATGTTCCTGGAGGCCGAGATGAAAGCAGGTCGTATCCCGGCTACGTTCCTTCCCATCCAGAGTGGTGTAGGTAATGTGGCGAATGCGGTACTGGGTGAACTGGGTAAGAACCCGCATATCCCGCCGTTTGAGATGTACTCCGAAGTGGTTCAAGACTCCGTAGTGGACCTCATCAAGGCCGGACACTGTAAGTTTGCATCGGGTTGCTCGTTGCGTCTCGTAGAGAGCAAGATGGCAGAAGTGTTGGCCGACCTCGATTTCTATCGCGACAAACTGTTGCTGCGTCCGCAAGAGACGTCCAACAACCCGGAGATTATCCGTCGACTCGGCCTGATTGCTATCAACACGGCCCTCGAGGCAGATATCTACGGCAACGTCAACTCCACGCACGTCACAGGTACGAAGATGATGAACGGTATCGGTGGTTCGGGTGACTTTGCTCGTAACGCATATATCTCTATCTTCACGACCGCTTCGACGGCCAAGAACGGGGCCATCTCGTCTATCGTGCCGATGGTTACCCACCTCGACCACTCGGAGCACTCCGTCAAAGTACTTGTGACCGAACAGGGGGTGGCTGATTTGCGTGGCAAGAGTCCGCGTCAGCGTGCTGAGGAGATCATCAATAACTGTGTGGCGCCCGAGTATCGTGAGATGCTGCGCGACTACCTCAAGATCGCTAAGCACGGCCAGACACAGCATAACCTATCATGCGCTTTCGCTATGCACGAGGAGTTCCTCAAGAGTGGCGATATGCGTAATACCAAGTGGGAGAATTACCTTCGTTGATCGGAGGTGATTTTCCCATACCTTTATATCATACACAAACGAATATGAACGATTTTTTGAAATTTGCCAAGGCGCAGGGCCTCAATACCATGCACGTGGAAAAGGCCATGGAAGTCTCGGCTAATTATATCTCGCCTTCGATTCTCGAGGAGCGCCAACTGAACGTCACCCAGATGGATGTGTTCAGCCGACTGATGATGGATCGTATCATCTTCCTGGGCACGGAGATCAACGACTATACGGCCAATGTGATCCAGGCGCAATTGCTCTACTTGGACTCGGCCGATTCCGAACGCGACATCAATATCTACCTCAATACGCCGGGTGGTTCGGTATATGCCGGACTGGGTATCTATGACACCATGCAATTTGTGCGTGCCAAGGTGGGAACAATCTGTACGGGCATGGCAGCCTCGATGGGTGCTATTCTGCTCGTGGCCGGCGAAAAGGGTATGCGTGCTGCATTGCCCCATTCGCGTGTGATGATCCACCAGCCGCTGGGTGGTATCCAGGGGCAGGCTTCGGATATCGAAATTACCGCACGCGAGATACTCAAACTCAAGGATGAACTCTATCAGATCATAGCCGACCATAGCGGCCAGGCCGTAGAACGTATCCGCCAGGATGCCGACCGCGACTACTGGATGAATTCGCAAGAAGCTCTGGCTTATGGCATGATCGACCGAGTATACGAACGTAAGAACAAATAATGGGACACAAAAAAGAAAGATGTAGTTTCTGCGGTCGCGATAATGTCCAGCTGTTCGCCGGCGAGGACGGCACTTATATATGCTCTGAGTGTATCGAGGCCGGGCATGCTATGTTGATGCGTGCCATGGAGGAAAAGCAGGCCAAAGAAACCCCAAACCAGGAGGCCTCGCTTACGATGGACTCGCTGCCTTGTCCGCAGGATATCAAGCGCTTTCTGGACCTGTATGTTATTGGCCAGGAAGAGGCGAAGAAATACCTCTCCGTAGCGGTGT
>JAFPLG010000017.1 GCA_017402895.1 Paludibacteraceae bacterium | reverse complement strand
CGATCTTCTCGCGGAGCTGGTTGATGAAGATGCAGGTGGTCTGGGTCTTGTTGATCGTAGCGGTCAGTTTGCGCAGTGCTTGCGACATGAGCCGTGCCTGCAGACCTACCTTATTGTCACCCATCTCGCCCTCGATCTCAGCCTTTGGAGTCAAGGCAGCTACCGAGTCGATGACTACGAGGTCAACAGCCGAACTGCGAATCAGTTCGTCGGCGATAGCCAGTGCTTGCTCGCCCGAGTCGGGTTGAGCGATGAGCAGGTTGTCGGTGTCTACACCCAGTTTCTCTGCATAGAAGCGGTCGAAGGCGTGCTCTGCGTCGATGATGGCTGCGATGCCGCCTTGCTTCTGTACTTCCGCCATGGCGTGGATAGCCAGTGTGGTCTTACCGGACGACTCAGGACCGTATATCTCTACTACGCGTCCACGGGGATAACCGCCCACGCCAAGGGCCATATTGAGCGTAACGCTACCGGTGGAAATAACAGGAACATCTTCGATCTTGTCGTCTCCTAGTTTCATGATGGCGCCTTTACCGAAGTCCTTGTCGATCTTCTCCATCGCCAGTTTCAGGGCTTTCAGCTTGTCTGCTGAAGGCATTTTCTTGTCTTCTGCCATAGTATAATTTGTGTTATATTTTTGCTTTTTTTGTTATTTATGCCTTAGTTGCCAGAGGCGAAGGAGTGGCGTATGTGCGTGCTGCGAGCTCTTGGTCCAGTACGTACAGACCGTAACCGTTTCCGTCCAGCATACGCAGTTTATTGATGATCTCAACGGCATTCTCCTCTTCCTCCACTTGCTCGTCGATGAACCATTGGAGGCGGCTCTGCGCGGCATAATCCTTATCTTCGATAGCGATGGACATCAGGTTGTTGATGAGCGAGGTTACGTGTTGTTCGTGCTTGTACGTAGCCTCAAAGGCTGCCAGAGGCGAAGCCCACTCGGTCTCCACTGCATCAATGGCGCGGAGCAGTACACGTCCGCCGCGGCTGATGAGGTAGTTATAGAATATCTGCGCATGGTCCTGCTCCTCTTTGAACTGGATAGCAAACCAGTTAGCCATGCCGGCTAAGCCTTGATCCTGGCAGTATGCCGACATACTCAGATACAGATAAGCCGACCACATTTCGGCATTGATTTGGGCATTAATAGCCTCTTCCAAACGTTTCGAGATCATGATGTTATAGATTTTGTGTGATTAATAGCAAAAGTAGGTAACTATTTTCGCTGCAAAGTTACGAAGAATTTTTGGAATCTGCAAATTTATTTGCAAATTACGTTTGAATGCATGAAAAAAGCAACCTTGCGGGTTGCTCTATTTTTGATTGAAGAAGCGGCAGTAGGATTGCAAGCCGCATTGCTCGCATTTAGGGCGGCGGGCCTGGCATACATAGCGGCCGTGGAGCAGGAGCCAGTGATGCGCCTTGGGGATGATATCCGCGGGGATATATTTGACCAACTCTTTCTCAGTCTGCAGGGGATTCTTACTATTGGTGGTCAGTCCCAGCCGTTCGCTCACGCGGAAGATATGCGTATCTACAGCCATCGTGGGTTGGTTCCAGATGACGGCGCAGACCACATTGGCTGTCTTGCGCCCCACGCCTTGCAGGGTCTGCAAATCATCAATGTTGTCCGGTACCTGACCGCCATAAACAGTTACGAGGCGTTGCGCCATCTGCACCAGGTGCTCCGCCTTGCTGCGGGGATAACTGACCGACTGGACGAACTCAAAGACCTCGTCGCTGGTGGCCCGGGCCATAGCCTCCGCTGTAGGGTAGGCGGCAAATAGAGCAGGCGTCACCATGTTGACGCGCTTGTCGGTACATTGCGCCGAGAGCATGACGGCTACGAGCAACTCAAAGGGGTTGCTGTATTGCAACTCCGATTCGGCAACGGGCATCGAGGATTCGAACCAAGTCAAGACTTGGTCGAATAATTTACGATTGGACGATTTACGATTTGACAATTTATTTGGTGTTTTCTTCTTGTCCATCTTCGTAATAGGCGCGGCTGATGATTTGCAGCAGTTGGGTGGCTTGTTGCTGGACTTGGGTCGTCTCGGCGGTCACCTCTTTCTTCTGCAGGCGCAGCATCATAATCTGGTAGAGCAGCACGAGGCTGGCTTCGATGTCGGACATCGTCGGACGGTCGGTCTTCGACTTGAGAATGTTCAGTGCCGGTTGTAGTCGCATCACCATAGCGCGGTATTGGGCGTTCTCGTCGAGCAGTTCGCGGTGGATATGTTCCATTTCGTCCAGCGCATTCTGAGCCAGACGCAGATGTCCTCCCTCGAGGATGCCCTCGCGGTGCATCATCTCGCAGAGGTCGTGCAGTTCCTGACTGGTCTCCGCTTGAGCAGGGAAGGCACGCAGATAGTCCTCGATCTGCCATAGATAGAGGACATATTCAGCAATATTTTCGCGCTTATTCTTCATCGAACGCATCAAAATAATTATCAGACATAAACGACTCGATGTCGCGGCGGTCTTTCTTAGTTGGACGGCCTGTTCCGCGGTCGCGACCCGACTGCGAAGCCATGCGGGCGAGTTCGAGCAGTTCGAGTTGGTCGGGTGTCGTGATATCCTGCAGGTATTCCGGCACGAGTTTGGCGCCCAGTCGGTTCTCGGTGAGAGCCAGTATGCGGTAGGTGAATGTCACCGGGCCTTTCCTCACGGAGAACGTGTCGCCAATCTTAAATGTGCGACTCGGCTTGAGTTGCACGCCACTCGTCGTGATGCGTCCGTTCTTGCACGCATCGGCAGCGATGGAGCGGGTTTTGTAAATCCGCATCGCCCACAGAAACTTATCTACTCGAACTTCGGCCATCTACTTATTATTAAATAGGTTCATCGTTCGGTCGATGCCTTGCAGGCAGAACGACGGAATAATCTCGGCAGCCGTCTTCAGTCGGTCGGGCAGGGCTTGTTTCTCCTCGTCGGTCCACTCGCCCAGCACGAAGTTGATCTGGCGACCACGTGTATATTCATTACCGATGCCGAAGCGCACACGGGCATAGTTCTCGGTGCCGAGCACCTGCTGGATATGTCCCAAGCCATTGTGCCCACCGTTGCTGCCGGCCTTGCGGATACGTATCTTGCCGAATGGAATATTCAGGTCGTCCACGATCACCAGCAGGTTCTCTACGGGAATCTTCTCTGCCTGGAGCCAGTAGCGAACGGCGTTGCCGCTCAGGTTCATATAGGTGCTGGGCTTGAGTAGCACCATCTGTGCCGACTTGACGCGGCACTTGGCTACGAAGCCGTAGCGACGGTCCTCCCACTGGGCGCCGACGCTATCCGCAAAGGTGTTGATCACATCAAAACCTATGTTATGACGGGTGTGCTGATACTCGTCACCTATATTACCAAGTCCTACGATTAAGTATTTCATACTATAGACAAAAGAAAAAAGACAAAAGACCGTGCTTCGCACTCAAAGAGAATAAAATGAGGGAACGAGTTGCCCCGCTCCCTCTTCTTTCGACTTTCGACTTTTAGCGAAAGCGGTCTTTCGACTAATTACGCTTGCTTGCTTTGGCGAGTAGCCTTAACTTCTGCAACGCACATGTCAGCCGGGTTCATCAGTTTCAGACCCTCGAGCTGGATGTCAGCAACGGCAATCTTCTTGCCCAAACCGAGCGAAGTAACGTCAACTACTACGCGGTTAGGAATCTGAGTGTAGATACCGTTCACTTTCAGCTTGCGTGCCTGAAGAGCCAGCTTACCACCGGCTTTCACACCCTCTGCCAGACCTTCGAGCTTAACAGGTATCTCTACGGTAACGGCTTTCTTCTCGTTCACTTCGAGGAAGTCGATGTGGAGTACGCGACCGCTGATCGGGTGGAATTGCAATTCCTTAACTACAGCCATCTTCTTTGCGTCACCGATAGTCAGATCAACGGCCATGGTGTCGGGAGTGTAGATGAGTTTGCGTACATCGTTCTCAGCAACGGTAAAGGTGATGTTCTCGCCCAGACCATAGATGTTGCAGGGAATCAGTTCCTCTTTACGGAAAGCCTTAGCGGCCTTCTTGCCGTACTCGCTACGCGGAGTACCTACTAATTGAAATACGTTCATTTCTTTAAAATTGTTTTGTGTTACTTAATACCGTGTATTCCATCACACGTCGGCCTTAGCCAATAACCTTTAGCCTTTAGCCGCTAATAAAGGCTGCTTGCGCAGCCTTTTGTTGTCCACCGAGGAGTCGAACCTCGCTTCTCGGAACCAAAATCCGGTGTAATACCGATATACGAGTGGACATCGCGTTCGGCAACCTCGGACGCGGACTGTCGCGTGGCGACATTAATGTCCTCGGTGCCTCCGCTCTTCGGTTGGACTATCGTTTCACTAGCAGTCCTCCCGAATCAATCGATAAAAACGCTAGCAAAGCGATGTTTTTATCGAAGAGGAGCTTTCGCGAACCGCCTCAATTTACCGGGTAAATTCCTTCGGTGAGCAGAAAGCGACGACAAAATTACTGCTTTTTTTTGATATACGCAAATTTTATCGCTATTTTTTGCTTTTTTTTAGATTTTTCCGTTTTTCATTTTCCATTTTCATTTATTTTTACTACCTTTGCAGCCGTAATTCGATTTTCTATATGCGAATAGGCGTGTTTGACAGTGGCTATGGTGGCCTGACCGTTTTGGAGAAGATTCGTCTTCGTCTGCCGGAGTATGACTATATCTATTTGGGCGATAATGCTCGTGCGCCTTATGGTACGCGCTCGTACGAACTTATATATAATTATACGTGGCAGGCTGTGCGTTATCTCTTCCAGCAGGGTTGCGCATTGGTTATTCTGGCCTGCAACACCGCTTCGGCTAAGGCACTCCGCACGATTCAGCAGCAGGACCTGCCCTCGCTGCGTGAGGAGGGACAGATTATCAATGTCCTGGGCGTGATTCGTCCTACGGCCGAGATCGTGAGTCGCATGACCGTCACCGGCCATATCGGCGTGCTCGGTACCCCGGGTACGGTGCAGTCTGACAGTTATCCTATTGAGTTCGCCCACCAGAATCCGAACCTTGTCGTCACCCAGCAAGCCTGTCCGCTATGGGTGCCGCTTATCGAAGCCGGCGAGCATATGAGTGCCGGTGCCGACTATTTCGTTCATCAGTATATCGACCAACTGCTGGCCAAGGACGACCAGATAGATACTATCGTGCTGGGATGCACGCACTATCCGCTCCTGATGCCTAAGATCCAGGAGGCAGTGCGTGGTCGCAATATCCGCGTGGTGGCCCAGGGCGATATCGTGGCAGCCAGTCTGGACGACTACCTGCATCGTCACGGAGAGATCAACGGCATCCTTACGCGTGGAGGCACCTGCAGTTTCTTTACGACCGAGTCGGCGGCTCGTTTCCGCGAGTCGGCCAACATATTCCTGCGCCGCACAATATCCGTGCAGCATATCGATTTGCCGTAAGTTAGGGTAGATTATCCGCCTATTGCTTCCAGGCGATTTTTCATCTCCAGCATCTCGTCCCGGAGACGGGCCGCTGTGTCGAAGTCGAGGTTCTCGGCTGCGGCGCGCATATGGCGTATCTTGATGTTGATAGCTTTCTGCAGTTGCTTAGCGTCCATCGTCTGCCATTCGGCTGTCTTCCACGATTCACGTATCTGTTGCTCCAGTTGCTGCTTCTTGAGTTCAGCATCCTTGTAGAGCGCCGATAGAGCAGAGGTGTTGATATCCTTCCGAATGGCTTGGGGCGTGATATGATGGGCTTCGTTGTAGGCCTGCTGGACTCTGCGACGATAGGCTGTCTGGTCGATACACTCCTGCATCGAACGCGTGATGCGGTCGGCATACATGATCACCTTGCCTTCTACGTGGCGGGCTGCACGACCGGCCGTCTGAATCATCGAACGGGTGTCGCGCAGGAATCCTTCTTTGTCAGCATCCAGGATGACCACCAGACTCACCTCCGGCAGGTCTAGTCCTTCGCGCAGCAGGTTGACGCCTACCAGCACGTCGAACATGCCCTTGCGCAACTCTTCCATGATCTTGACGCGCTCTATCGTGTCGATATCCGAATGGATATAGGCCGAGCGGATACCTGCCTTGCGCAGATAGTCATCCAGTTCTTCGGCCATGCGCTTGGTCAACGTGGTGATGAGCACACGTTGGTCGCGCTCTACACGTTGCTGTATCTCTTCCAGCAGGTCGTCTATCTGGTGCTTCTGCGGGCGCACCTCTATCTCTGGGTCGAGTAGCCCGGTCGGACGAATCAGTTGCTCCACGACGATGCCGCCCGAGCGCTCCAGCTCATAGTCGGCCGGCGTAGCCGAGACATAGATGGTCTGCGGCGTGCGCTCTTCAAACTCGTCGAACTTAAGCGGACGGTTATCTCGTGCGGCCGGCAGTCGGAAGCCGTAGTTGACCAGGTTGTCTTTCCGGGCCTTGTCGCCGCCGTACATGCCGCGTATCTGGGGCACGGTGACGTGGCTCTCGTCGATGACCAGCAGCATGTCCTTCGGGAAGTAGTCCAGCAGACAGTAGGGAGGTGTACCTTCGGCACGTCCGTCGAAGTAGCGGCTATAGTTCTCTACGCCGGTGCAGTAGCCCAGTTCCTGAATCATCTCCAGATCGTATTTCACGCGTTCTTCGATGCGCTTGGCAAACAGCTCTTCGCCGATGTCCTCGAAATAGGTTACCTGTTTTGCCAGGTCCTCGCGTATCTGGTCGATAGCCCGTGCCGTACGTTCGGGCGAGACGCAGAAGATGGTGGCCGGCGACAGGTTGTAGTGGTCAAACTCTTCAATCGTATGACCGGTCACCAGATCAATCGTGCTCAGACAGTCTATCTCGTTGCCGAAGAACTCCACGCGTAGCAGGTAGTCGGCATAGGCCAGTGCGATATCTACAGTGTCGCCCCGGACGCGGAACTTGCCCCGCTGCAGGTCGATATCGTTGCGCAGGTACTGAGCAGCTACCAGCAGTTGGAGCAGTCGCTCTTGCGAGATCTGCTGGCCCCGATGCAGGCTGATGCTGTTCTCCGAGAAGTCGACCGGACTACCCATACCGTAGATGCAGCTGACCGACGACACGACGATAACGTCCTTGCGTCCGCTCAGCAGTGCAGCTGTGGCACGCAGTCGGAGACGGTCGATCTCCTCGTTGATGCTCAGGTCCTTGTCGATATAGGTGTCGGTCGATGGGATATATGCCTCGGGCTGGTAGTAGTCGTAGTAGGAGACGAAGTACTCCACCGCATTATGGGGGAAGAAGGTCTTCATCTCCGAGTAGAGCTGGGCGGCCAGTGTCTTGTTATGGCTCAAGATGAGCGTGGGGCGGTTGAGTTGGGCTATTACGTTAGCCACGGTAAAGGTCTTACCGCTACCCGTCACGCCCAGCAGTACCTGGGCCGGCGCACCGGCTCTGGCTCCCTCGACCAGCTGCTCGATAGCTTGCGGCTGATCGCCTGTGGGATGATATGTCGACTCTAGTTGGAACATGCAACAAAAAAAGAGCCTCGACGGCTCCTTTTTATCACTTAACTCGACGCTCTTGGATGCGAGCCTTCTTACCTGTCAAGTTGCGCAGGTAATAGATCTTGCTGCGACGAACCTTACCGTACTTGTTGATCGTAATTTTCTCGATGAACGGGCTGTCCATAGGGAAGATACGCTCTACGCCTACGTTACCACTCATCTTACGAACCGTGAAGCGCCTCTTGTCTTCCGAACCGTGGATGCAGATTACATCACCACGGAACTCCTGGATACGCTCCTTGTTACCCTCTTTGATACGATAAGCTACGGTGATTTGGTCACCAGCTTTGAATGCCGGAAACTCTTTCTTCTCACCGGCGAATGCCTGTTCGGCAATCTTAATCAAATCCATGTCTTATAATAAATATATATGGATTAATAATTCCATGTTGAGCATTTACTACTATTCGGACGGACCTATTTCAATCGCCAGAGGCTCAATATGGCTGCCTTTTCAGCGAAAAAGCGTGCAAAATTACTACAAATATCTGACATACACAAATTTTTTTTCGTAAAAAATGAATTTTTTCATGTTTTTATGACAAAAAGTTGGGTGTACCCCGAGCTACGCGAACGTATGTTCGGGGGAATGCCCAGAGGCAGGCAGATGTCCGAAATTACTCAAATACGCAAATATTTTTCAAAAAATTCGCACTTTTTTTGCGCAATTCAAAAAAAAGCAGTACCTTTGCACCCGCTTTCCGAAAAGAAGGCGTGTAAATGTGGCGAAGTTGCCATCCTTGTGATACTGCTTTAGCCACCATTGTTTAACGTGCGTTTACCACGAAAAATTGTAAATGGTAAATGACAAAATTGTAAATTACTTTATGTATCTTACGTCTGAGAAGAAAGCTGAGCTCTTTGCTCAGTATGGCAACGATGCCAAGAACACCGGTGCTGCAGAGAGCCAAATTGCTCTGTTCACCTATCGTATCAACCACCTGACCGAGCACCTCAAGGAGAACCGCAAGGACTTCAACACCGAGCGTGCACTGACCAACCTGGTAGGTAAGCGTCGTCGTCTGCTGGATTACCTGAAGGCTAAAGACATTGAGCGTTACCGCGCAATCATCAAGCAACTCGGTATCCGTAAGTAATCATGCATATCGGTTCGCCGATATCCCAAGAGAGTCACCCTTTGCGGCGACTCTCTTTTTTTTGCCTCCTATGATAAAAAATAGGCAAAATATGCAAATTTATTTGCACATTTCGCAAAAAAGTTGTACATTTGCAGTCGATTTGTTCAATATTAACATAGCTTATTACCATGGAAGAGAAAAAACTCTATCGTTCGTCTCAGAACAAGATGTTAGGTGGCGTCTGCGCCGGTATTGCTGAGTATTTTGGCATCGACCCGACGTTGGTTCGTGTGGCATACGCCTTTCTGTCGGTCTTCTCGGCCGCCTTCCCCGGCTTGCTACTCTATATCCTGCTGCTTATCATCATGCCCCTCAAACCTACAGAGTAGGGAGCCGCCCTATTCGGTATATGATTCTAAAAAGTGCGTTTTGGTAGCAAAGCGCATTTTTTTTATAAAAAAATTTGCGGATTTCTAAAAAAAGTTGTACCTTTGTAGCCGATTGTGAATATTAACTTTAAATTTTGATATTATGAATGCAAATTACAAAAAGTGTCCGAATGGCCATTACTACAGTGTTCAACTCAGTTCTTGTCCTTATTGTGTAGGTAATAACGATGGAGAGGCAACGGAATTCCAACCTACTAATAATGGTGGCGGTGGTTTCGATGATGGAAAGACGCGTCCAATGGGCGACATGAATATGGGTGCCGGCGGTTTCGACGACGGCAAGACCCGCCCGATGGGTGATATAGGTTATGCTCCGGCCGGTGATGAGACCAATCTTGGTGGAATGGGCGATATGGATCCCGAGGGCGAGACCATTATGCCGGGTGCTGAGCGCAAACGCAAACCGGAACCTCCTCAGGGAAATCATACGATGATTCTCGACGAAGAGGAGACGGAGACGGCTGATGGTAATGTCAAGAAGGTCACTGTTCAGCGCGTTCGTCGTAAACTGGTCGGCTGGCTGGTTAGCTATACGCTCGACGAGATGGGTGTTGACTTTAAACTCTATGAGGGTAAGAATGTGATCGGCCGCAATGCGAATTGCCAGATTGCTATTCAGGATCCTTCCGTATCCGGCGAGCATGCCACAATCCTTTTCCGCAATGGAAAATATTCTATCAAGGACAATCAGTCCACGGCCGGAACGTTTGTTAACGAAGAAGATATTGAATTGGATGCAAGTTATCTGAAAGATGGGGATTTGATCAGACTGGGTAAGACCATTCTGAGATTTAGAATGTCTTTGTAATCTCTAATTCTTGAACTTGTATGAAACGATTCTTTTTATATAGTCTCCTCTTGCTAGCAGGGGCGACTAACCTATTGGCACAGCAGGGTAGTCTGAAGACCGGCTTCGATACCGATAAGTATCCCGAGGTGTCGTTTGTTTGGCATGAACTGAATCCTGCAGTTATTCCGGCTGCTGAGTTTGCTCTTGAGGAAGGTGCGGTAGCTACGAATATTAGCGTGCAGCAGATGGCGCAAGTCGATATGCCTAAGCACCAGTCGCTTATCGTTCTGTGGGAAGATATGGCGAGCCAGGGAGCCCATATGCACGACTTCTCTCAGCGCATACTGCTCGATTTCTTTCCAACTCTCCAGGCTAGTGACGAAGTGCTGCTCGCAGTTTTCAATCGCCATACGCCCGGCGAGAATGTGATGCGTCCGCTTACGGATGGATTTACTTCCAACCGTCAGGACCTCATCAATGCCGTTTCTTCGCATCAGCATAGCACAGCCACCTATCGTGATCGTCCGCTCGAGTCGGATGTGTTCCCTGCGGTGAACGAGGCACTCCAGACGCTCCAGAAGCGTGATAAGGAGGGATATGCTAAATCGATCGTGGTAATCACGTCCGGTATGCCGCTTGAAAATAGCGCTACCAACTCGGTGGTGTCGGTTCAGCAGTTGGCGCTGCAGTATCATATTCCGATTTATGTGGTTCAGTACGCGTCTAACCACGGTCCTTCTACCAAGGTTGAGGGTCTTGCCAATGATACCTACGGCATGAACGTTACATGTGTCTCGGCCAATCATTCCGACAACGTAGAGAAGGGAAAACAGGCGCTGCGTGATTTCTATAGCGTTCTCCCGGTGCGTTATGCCGGTCAGGACTATCGCATCACGTTTACTACCCGGAGTCCGCGAGGCCATCAGGAGCAGATGCTCAAGCTGACGGTAGCCGGTTTTGAGTATCAGCAGACCTTTGTTACTCCTTCGCATACGTTTGCTTCGTGGGTAAAGGCTCATGTGGTACTGTTCATCCTCTTGGTTGTTCTGGCCTTGCTGCTCATTGGCGCTACGATTTTCTATATTATATATGTGAAGCGTAAGCACGAGCGTGAGATTGGTAACGTGATCAATCTTCAGAACGAGCAGATGCAGCAGGCTGAGGATAAGATTAAGCACCAGCAGCAAGAGTTAGCAGCCTATAAGATGCAGCAAGAGGAGCAAGTGCAACGCGAGAAGGCGCAGCAGGAAATCGAGCGCCTCACGCAACTGATGCATAGTCGCAACCTGTATCCGCGTCTGCAATTTATCGTCAATAGTGAGACCCAGTCTTACGAGATTCACCAGTTGGAGACGGTCATTGGTCGTACGGCCAACCAGGCTGACGTGGTGATACCTGACGCTACCGTTTCGCGTCGTCATGCGCTGATCGTCTTTGACGGACGTACTTGCCGGCGGGCGCGTCGGTGAAGCCCATGCGCGAGAAGTCGAGCGCGCTGCCCGCCTCGATCTCCTTGCGGT
>JAFPLG010000016.1 GCA_017402895.1 Paludibacteraceae bacterium | reverse complement strand
CGGATTGTCGCTGGATGATCTGACACGAAATCCGGAGGGCCAGATTATCAAGTTGACGAACCTGGAGACGGCAGCAACGGAAGATGTGGTCATTTTTGAGTACGGTTATGACCAGCGTGGTTTCCTGGAGTATGAGGCAAGGTTTATGCCGGATGGCAGTCACTACCACCATTATGACCTGGATCGTCTGGGCAACGTACGGACCGGTACGTTTGATTACCAGAAAGGCAAAACAGAGCTACATGCGATAGAGATGTACAAGTATCCGGAGGTGGATTCGCATGGTAACTGGACCAAACTGATTGTAACGAAGAACTGCGAGATTGAGCCTACGTTGGAGTTGACTCGCGAAATTGAGTATTACGAATAAAACTGGATGAAACGGCAATTAGTTTCGTTATTACTGCTTTGCATAGCTCTCTGCGCTGGTGCAGAGGGCTATGAGAGTTTTACAAAGGACGGCTTGAGGTATAGCATTATCAGTTCGCGATACCGCGTAGCCAGCATTGAGGCGCAAGAGCAGCAAGAGAGTGTTGTGCTCCGGAAGGCCATCATTCCAAAGAAGATTTGGCACAAAGGTCGGAGGTATAAGGTAATGATTATCGGTGACGGAGCCTTTGGCGGCTGTTGGCAGTTGAAGCATGTTGAGTTGCCGGCCTGCGTGACAACGATCGGCAAAGGGGCTTTTGCCTGGTGCATCAGTCTGGAAGAGATCACCCTACCCGCTTCGGTGTGTGTGATAGGGAGTGACGCGTTCAGTAGTTGTCCGGAGTTGAAGTCGATATATGTGCCTAAGGAGCATGTAGAACGTGTACAGCAGTTGATGCCGAAAGAATTGCGTTATCTGGTGAAACCGGAGAATTAGAATTAAGGAAGTGTAACAAGTGCATATGAAAAGATTATTTCTGCTTGTTGTGTCGTTGGTAGTGATGGCACAAATGTCGATGGTAGAGGCACGGAATCGCGTTTATCAGGGCGAGATAGGTCCGTATAAGATTCACATGGTGCTGGATGACAATTACAACGGGTACTACTATTACGACAGGAATCCCAAGAGTAAGTTCACGTTACGAGCAACAAGGAACGTAGAGTGCTCGGATTATGACTATGATTATGATGGTATTCCATTGGATGGTTGTTTTCGCGTTACGTTGCAGGAATATGCACCGGGAAGCGGCAAGAACTCCGGTGAATTCGTAGGAAAATTCGGCTATAAGATGCGTATGGGTAATATGTCGATGTTCTATAACGGCACATTCCGCAACAAATCCAACGGGAAGACGTATAATTTCTCGGTAGGAAGAAGTGAGCGAGTTAACTAACAAATCAATATTATACAATTCATTTATCAACCGTATTAATTTTTTAAGTACATGAAAAAGTTTTTTACTTTGGCAGTTGTTGCCTTGATGAGTGTGAGCATGATGGCTCAACACGAGATTGGTGGTATCGTAGGTGGCCTGAACGGTGTCAGCTACAAGTATTGGATGTCGGATAATCTGGCTATTCAGGCAGATTTGGCAGTAGGTTTGACGGCAGCTCCGACCGGTTGTTACTACAAGGGTACTGATATTTGGGGCGGAACTGCTCAGCTGAATCATTTTGATTTCATGCTGAATCCGAACCTGGCTTATCACTTTGACTTGCCTGCTAACTTCAAGGTGTATGTAGGTGGTGGTTGCGGTATCGGTTTGATGGGCGGCTTCAACGGCGGTGGCGTGCTTGGTAAGTTTATCGCCAACGGTATGGTTGGTGCAGCTTATCATTTTTCGGGCGCACCTATCGTTATGGCACTGGATTTCCGTCCCGGTTACGGTCTGGGCTTTGAGGATGCCAGCTACCCGCACTACAGCATGTTTGACTGGAAGCTTGGTTTTGCCGTTCGTTACGTGCTCTAAGAATTTGGCAAAAAGTCCACAAGAAAAAGAAACAGAGGCCCGAAAGCCTCTGTTTCTTTATGATTTCTATGGTTTTACATCATGACTCAATCATTATTCAATCACGACATAATCCTTATATAGTCTCGTAATTTATCAATTTGTCGCTTTTTTGCGCTCCGGTAGGCGGACGATCACGCGTGCTTTGCGTACGACATTGATTGTCTCGCCTGTGACGCGCGAAAGTTGTCCGAGCGATACGCCCTTCTTGCGCATGATGGCGAGTGCGGAGCGGCGGTATTTCTTGTCGAGTGCCGGGAATTGGTCGATGGAATCGATGCTGCAAAGCTGCTTGATATACTTAGCGACCATATAGTCGGAGAATTCGCGACGGTGGTCTTCGGTCAACTTAACAGAAGCGATTGTTTCTTTGGTTGGCTCCGGATAGGAGTCTTTGAGCTCGTTGTAGCTGGACCATGGGTAGTCGGCCGGCGACTTGCATACGTGGTGCTTAACGGGCACGTAGTGGATATACCCTACTACGTCACGCAGGTATTCCTCCGTATCGCACGGTTCGGAACGGAAGCGGTCGTAGAAGACACGTCCGGAGGTATTGTGCACCTCGTTGTAGTACGGTGCATAGCGAACCATGATACGTCGCATAGCGGCGGCAACATCGTCGGAACCGGTGCGGATAAGCAGGTGGACATACTTAGGACGGAGGCAATAGGCGATGACCTGGAACGGTTGCTCCGATTGGTCGATCGGGTTTTGTGCCTCTTTCATGATTTGAACAAACGCAGCATAATCGGCTTGCTGACGGAAGATTCCACGCGATTTTTGTGCGCGGAGCAGAACGTGATACGTTCCGGTAGTAGATTTTATTCGGGCTGTACGCGGCATAATCGTTGTCCCCGGATGTACTTATCATCCGGAAATCGCTTGCAAAGATACAACAAAATTTGCATATATCAAAATTTTTGTGTAATTTTGCACGATTTTTGTATTTTGATACAAAAGAAAATGTTGCGTAGAGTACAGAAATACATCCGAGATGAGCATTTGTTTCGCGCGTGTGAGCGCGTTTTGGTGTGTGTGAGTGGAGGTGCTGACAGTGTGGCTCTTTGGGATGTGTTGATGCGTGGGGGATACGAATGTGTTGCGGCACATTGTAATTTTCATCTTCGCGGCGAGGAGTCGGATCGGGATGAACAATTCGTTCGACAGATGGCCGAAGAGCGAGGGGTGAGACTGGTGGTGAAGGATTTTGATACGTGCGGCTATCAGAAAGCGCGACAGGTAAGTATGGAGGTGGCGGCCAGGGAGTTACGGTACAGATGGTTTGACGAGGTGGCGAGAGAGAATGGTTGTGTAGCTGTAGCAGTTGCCCATCATCAGAATGATCAAGCGGAGACTGTGCTGATGAATCTGCGTCGAGGAGCTGGGTTGAGAGGTATGGGAGGCATGCGTGCCAAGAGCCGGAATCCGATAGTAGAGAGTGAGATTCCGATTGTTCGCCCCCTACTCTGCACCACGCGGGATTATATCCGGCATTACCTAAGGGATATACGTCATATTGGTTGGGTAGAAGACTCTACGAATGAGGATACGACCATTTTACGCAATGCGATCAGACAGGAGTTGGCCGGTTATAGCAAGGCGGAGATAGAACATATTGCGGAAACGGCCTATAGAATGCAGGGATACATGGATATGCTAGATGGAGAGGAGAGTCGTGCGGCCGGTATATGCCGACTATATGAAGAGCTAAAAGACTGCGGCGCGGCAGAGATAGATAAGATTTACGACGCCATGCAGCAAGATGCCGGCGGAAAACGTTGGGAGACCAGCACACACGTTATCACGCTGCGCAAGCATACGTTGCAGATAGAAAAGAAATGAGACATTTTGGAATCATAGGCAAACCGTTGGTACAATCGTTCTCTGCTCGATATTTTAATGAGAAATTCGGGCGTGATGAGATTGATGCTGAATATTCGTTGTATCCATTAGAACGAATTGAAGATGCGCGTCCATTGCTGGAGCGATTGGACGGGATGAATGTGACGATGCCCTTTAAGCAATCTATTATCCCCTTGCTGGACGGAATGGATAACACAGCCAGGGAAGTTGGTGCTGTGAATGTAGTATGCAAGAAGATAGGATACAATACGGATTGTCTTGGTTTTATGCACTCGATACGTCAGGCACTGTGTGCGGATGACAAGCGTGCTTTGGTGCTGGGAACCGGTGGTGCATCCAAGGCTATACAATACGGCTTGCGCCAGTTGGGAATAGACTATACGATAGTAAGTCGCACACCTGGAGCCGGAATGCTTGGGTATGATGATTTGACCGAGGAAATCATGCGGACTCATCAGGTGATCGTGAACTGCACGCCGCTGGGTATGTATCCCGATGTGGATAGCTGTGCTCCGATATCCTATGAGTGGATAAGTCGTAACCATCTTTTGTACGACTGTGTGTATAATCCGGAGATCACACTTTTTTTGAAAGAAGGTAAGGCTCGTGGTGCACGCACGATGAACGGCATAGGTATGCTCTATGGCCAAGCGGAAGAGGCCTGGAAGATATGGACAGGGATTGGTGATAAGTGATTGAATTAAATAAATACACGATAATGAAACGATTGATTTTAGTAGTGGCTGCGATGGTAGGCGGCGTAATGTTGTGGGCTGATACAATAGTACCCGGTGAAATGGGAATACGTTACTACCTACCCCGCACGGTAGTAAAGCTGGTGGTAGAATATACCGAGACGCAGTTTGTTCCCGGTAAGTATGCCCATTGGGCTGATAAACTGCTGGGCATTGAGTACGCGATACAAGAAGACTCAACGGCCTATCAGATGGATGATGTGCGTTTGGCCGTTGGTGCAATGCCTGACACCTCGCGTGTCTACTATGTCTATCCGCAGGCCGGCATGCAAACCCAATGGTTGTCGCTGACGAAGGACGGAATCCTATATGGCTATAACGTGTCGAACCAAGCTCAGACGCCTCGCAAACGTCGCAGCGTAAAGGATACCGTGACAACCCAGTCGCCGGCTTCGACCCTGGAAGAGACGATTAAGAGTGAGGACGAAGAGCAGCAGGCAAAAAGCGTGGCTAAGCAGATCTATCAGCTGCGTGACAACCGTATCTACCTGCTGTCGGGTGACGCGGAGAATGCCCCGGCTGATGGCATCTCGATGAAGGCTATCCTGGAGGAGATTGATCGTCAAGAGCGAGCACTGGTGGCGCTGTTTACGGGAAAGCAGACGAGCAAGAAGGTGCATCGCGAGTATCGCATAGATCCAACGATGGCGATGGATAGCGTAGTAGCCCTCACAATAGGTGAGGACAGTATACGTCTGCGTATCGTTCCTGAGCGGATGACGGAGGTGCAACCGGTAGTGGACAAGAAAGCCAAGAAGCAGAAGGACGCCCCTACTCCCTCGCAGATATACTATAATCTGCCTGGCACGGCGCATATTACAATCACGAGTGACCGATTGGGTGAATTGCTGGAGGAGTATTTGCCGGTGGCGCAGTTGGGCGTGAGTGTACCTTTGTCGCAGGACTTGTTCAACAATGCCGGTGAGCGTGTGAGGATCCGTTTTGACGAGAACACAGGTAATATACTATCGATTCGACGCCAGTAAGAAAAGAATATGAGAAAAATACTATTCATAGTAGCTTTGTGGGTGGCGGCAGCGGTGTCGGCACAGGAGTTTCAGTGCCGCGTGACCATCAATTCGGATCAGATAGAGGGAAGCAATAAGCAGGTATTTGAGACACTGAAGACCAGTATTGAGGAATATGTGAATCAGAACAAGTGGACCAACCTGCAGTTTATGGAGCATGAGAAGATAGATTGTCAGATGCTGATTGTGGTGAAGTCGGTGGAAGATAACTTGTATACATGCGAGATGACGCTCCAGAGTCGCCGACCGGTATACGGAAGCAGCTATACGACTCCGTTGATGAATTTCCAGGATAAGAATTTCAACTTCACGTATCAGGAGTATGACCAGATTGTCTATCAGCAGAACCAGTTCACGACAAATCTGACAGCTATGTTGGCCTATTATTGTTACCTGATGCTGGGTTATGACTTTGATTCGTTTCAGCGATTAGGCGGTACACCGTTCTATGAGGTATGCGAGGATATCGTGAATGCTTGTCAGACGGCTTCGATGGGTGGGACGGAACAGAAGGGATGGCTGGCATTTGACAGTAATAGAAATAGGTATGCGTTGGTAAATAACCTGATGGACGAGGCGTTTAAGCCTTTCCGCCAGTATTTTTATGAGTATCATCGGATGGGACTGGATATCATGGCGGATAATGTAGCCAACGGTCGTGCACGTATTGCGGATGGGATTAACGTACTGAAGGAAGCTAACCGGGCTCGTCCGGCTACATTTGTTATCAACACCTTCCTGGATGCCAAGGCCGATGAACTGGTGTCGATTTTCCAACAAGGCACTTCGGCAGAGAAGCAGAAAGTATATGACCTATTGATGGATATTGATCCGACACGTCAGAATACATACGATAAAATCAACCAATAATGCTGAAGCATCTACACATACAAAACTACGCATTGATCTCGCATCTGGATATCGATTTCGAAGCGGGATTCTCGGTGATGACGGGTGAGACGGGCGCCGGTAAGAGTATTATACTGGGTGCATTAGCCTTGGTATTAGGTGCTCGCGCCGACAGCAAATCAATCACAGACGGCGAAGACAAATGTATTATCGAGGCTGAGTTTGACGACTGCATCATACGAAGAGAACTGTATCGAAACGGGAAGAGTCGTTCGTTTGTGGATGATGGTGTCGTAACACTGCAAGAACTGAAGGTGCTGGCTAATCGATTGATAGATATTCATTCACAGCATGCGAATCTGCTGATAGAGAATGCGGATTTTCAGTTGGAGGTAGTGGATGCTATATCGCAAAACGAGGACTTGAGAACGAGTTATACGGCGCAATACGAGCGCTATGTGGCGGCAGTAGAGGCTCTGCGGAAACTGCAAGCGTTGGCTAAGAAGAGTCAGCAGGACGCCGATTATATCCAGTATAGATACAAGATGTTGGATGAGGCCGGACTGGAAGAAGGTGAATTAGAAGAACTGGAAAAAGAACATTATCAACTGAGCCATGCGGAAGAGATTCGTGCCGCATTGCATATGGCGATAGAGGCCATTAGCGGCGAGCAAGGCAGTGCGATAGAGGCACTAAGAGTTTGCAAATTAGGCGAAGCGGATTCCGAACTGCAAGAGAGGATAGACAGCACACGAATTGAACTGGAAGACATAGCAGACGAAGCCGAAAGGAGGCTGAGTCATATCGAGCTGGATCCTCGTCGTCTAGAATGGGTGGAAGAACGAATGGATGCACTGAATAGCCTATTGCATAAATTCAGTGCGGAGAATATAGCGGAGTTGATCAAGACGCGGGATGAACTGGCCGAACAAGTGAATCGGTTGGACAGTTTTGATTTTGATATAGAACAGGCACAGAAGACCGTGGAGACGGAGAAAGCTGCGCTTAGCAAGATTGCGGAGGACTTGACAAAGAGCAGGAAGGCGGTTGCTGCTGAGATATGTGAACGACTGGTGGATGGATTGAAGCGCCTGGGCGTAGTGCATGCAAAGGTAGAGATTGCGTTTGCAGCCACGGAAGACTTCACCCCAAGCGGTTGTGACGAGGTACAGATATTGTTTGCAGCGAACTTGAATCAGAGTCTGAGACCCGTGAGCGAAGTAGCTTCGGGCGGTGAGATAAGCCGACTGATGCTATGTGTGAAGGCGTTGATTGCCAGTACAAAGGGGCTACCGACGATTATCTTTGACGAGATAGATACCGGTGTGAGCGGTGATATAGCGATCCAGATGGCGGCTATTATGAAAGAGATGGCTACGCATCGACAGATTATAGCTATTACCCATTTGCCACAGATAGCATCCATAGGACAAACCCATTATAAAGTTTATAAAGCCGACACGACAGATCGCACGGAGACGCACATCAGTCGGTTGACAGAAGATGAACGAATCACTGAGATCGCCACTATGCTGAGTGGAAATAACCCCTCGGAAGAAGCGGTTGCAAATGCCAAACAGTTATTATGTTACCATTAGCAGAACGATTACGTCCAAAGACGCTGGATGAATACATAGGTCAGAAGCACTTGGTGGGTGAAGGAGCCGTGCTCAGGAAGATGATAGAGAGCGGGAACCTATCCAGCTTCATCTTATGGGGGCCTCCGGGTGTGGGCAAGACGACCTTGGCTCGCATTATCGCGCACGAACTGCAGCGTCCGTTTTATACGCTGAGCGCCGTGACCAGTGGTGTGAAGGAAGTGCGTGACGTGATAGACAAGGCTAAGCGAACTGCCACGATCAACAGCGGATTGTTTGCCTCGCAGGTGGATCAGCGCAGTCCGATCTTGTTTATCGACGAGATACATCGTTTCAGCAAGTCGCAGCAGGACAGTCTGCTGGGGGCTGTGGAAGAAGGAGTGGTAACCTTGGTTGGGGCAACGACGGAGAACCCGAGTTTTGAGGTGATCACGCCGTTGCTGAGTCGCTGTCAGGTCTATGTGCTGAAGTCGTTGGAGAAAGAGGACCTGTTGGAGTTGTTGCATCGCGCCTTGGAGCAAGACGAGCAGATTAAGTCGCTGGGTATTGAGGTTCGGGATACCGAAGCATTGTTGCGATATAGTGGTGGTGATGCCAGAAAACTGCTGAATATCATCGAACTGGTTAGTAACAGCGGGTCAAAGGTGATTGATAACGAGACCGTAACGAAACAACTACAACAGAATCCATTGGCATACGATAAGGATGGTGAGATGCATTATGATATCATCTCGGCCTTTATTAAGTCGATTCGCGGCAGTGATCCGCAGGCAGCTATATACTGGTTGGCTAGGATGATAGAAGGTGGCGAGGATCCGAAGTTTATAGCACGTCGATTGGTGATCAGTGCGAGTGAGGATATCGGATTGGCGAATCCGAATGCGATGTTGTTGGCCAATACCTGTTTTGACGTAGTCAACAAGATCGGTTGGCCGGAAGCACGTATCCCGCTGGCAGAGACAACGGTTTATCTGGCAACCTGCAAGAAGGATAACTCCGCTTATCTGGCGATAGATGCTGCTCTGGCGAAGGTAAGAGAGACGGGAAATTTGCCTGTTCCATTACATTTGAGGAATGCGCCGACCAGCCTGATGAAGGAATTGGGTTATGCCGATGGATACAAGTATCCGCATGATTTTCCGGGGCACTGGGTAGAGCAGCAATACCTTCCGGATGAATTGGTGGGTACGACGTTTTGGAAGAAAGATTGATGGCGGGCGTATATGTACATATACCATTTTGCAAAAAGCGCTGCAAATATTGTGATTTTTACTCGACGACGGATTTAAGAAGGCGTGCAGCTTATGTGGATGCTTTGCTCAGAGAGATAGAAGATCGCCAGAGTGAAATACACCAAGAGCCCGTACGGACGATCTATTTTGGAGGAGGAACGCCTAGTCAGTTGGCGGTGGAGG
>JAFPLG010000154.1 GCA_017402895.1 Paludibacteraceae bacterium | reverse complement strand
TGGGGCGGTGAAGATAATCTCATCGTAATGACGCTCGGAGGTCAGATGACTGATGAGTCGGTCGATGGGTTCGATCTGGAGCACCATACCGGCACCAAAGCCAAAAGCATAGTCATCCACCTTACGATGCTTGTCCAGCGTCCAGTCGCGCAGGTTGTGCACATATATCTCGCACAAGCCCTTGTCACGAGCTCGACGGATGATAGAATGATTGAGTGGCGACTCCAATAGTTCCGGACAACAAGTTATAATGTCAATTCGCATAATCAGTCTTTGTTCTTTGAGTGAACGTAGTGAGCGGTCTTTACTCTTTCAGCGAAGCGGTCTTTTACGGCACCGGATCGTAACCGGAACCGCCCCACGGGTTGCAACGCAGGATGCGTTTGATGCCGAGCCAACCGCCCTTCAGTATGCCGTATTTCATCACAGCCTCTACCATATACTGACTGCATGTCGGCGTATAGCGGCACGAAGGGGGTGTCAGCGGCGAGATACAAGCCCGATAGAAATAAACCGGCAATAGGAAAAATTTCCTAAGAAATAGTTTCCATTTGCCATTGGTCATTGGTGATTGTTTATTTTCTTCAGGGCTTTGCATATAGCTTTTTCGATGACCACGTAGGGTTGTTGTTTCTTATCTATGTAGTTGAAGGCAATCTGATAATGGCCCTGCAACAGGTCTTTATGCTGCCGGTAGGCTTCGCGCATCAGTCGGCGCAAATGGTTGCGATGCACGGCACGCTTGAAAAGTGACTTGGGAGCCCAGACCAGCATTTGTGTTTCCTCTTCCGTCGGCTTATACGTCACCCGCAACGGCCAACACGTGAAGTGTTGTCCCTCGCGGTACAGTTGCTGGATACGTATCTGCCCGCATAGCCGTTCCGATTTAGGAAACTCGAATCCCACGATGGTTGTTATTCGGCCGGTTGGTTCTCCAGATAGTCGTGCAGAGCCGCCGTGAGCGACTGGTGTTTGGTGTTCGGCACGCGGATATCTACGCGGAAACCGGCTTCTTCCAGCGCCTGAGCCGTGCCGGCACCAAAGGCGGCAAACAGGGTCTTGTCCTGCTTCCAGTTCGGGAAGTTCTCGCGAATCGACTTCACACCCGAGGGGGTGAACAACGCAATCATGTCGTAGTCAAAGGGCTTTTTCTCATCCCACTTGGTGGAGACGGTACGATACATCACAGCCGGCTGAACGGTAATCTTGTTCTCGGCGAACATATTGATCTGTTCGTCGTTGTGGATATCGCTCAGTACCATCAGATACTTCTCCTGCGGACGGCGATACATAGCAGGCAGCAGGTCCTCGAAGCGGTTGTGCTCAGAGAAGAACACCTTGCGCTTGCGATACTGGATATACTTCTGCAGGTAGTTACCTACAGCCTCGGAGATGCAGTAGTAGTGCATCGAGTCCGGCACATTGAGACGCATCTCTTCGCAGAGACGGAAGTAGTGCTCTATTCCCAGACGTGAGTTGAGAATAACGGCCGTATAGTCGAGCGGGTTGATATGCTGCATACGAAACTCGCGCGCAGTCAGTCCCTCGACATGAATCAATTGACAAAAGTCAAATTCCGCACCAAACTTGCTGGCCATATCCGCATAGGGATTACGCTCATTGAGCGGTTTGGGCTGTGAAATAAGGATCTTTTTTATCATAATTGAACTAAACTTTGACTAAGTATATATTCCGTTCCATAGTATCCCACTAGTAGGGGCAGGACATCTAAGGTCAGCGTAAATAGCAATATATTGATGAGCGCCATAGGGCTCTGGAGATAGGCCCTGCAGTACTTGAACGCCAAGAGCAAGACATACGCCCCGGCCAGGATGATCACCAGGGTTCGAAGCAAAAGAGTAGTGCCGCCACTCTGCATCACAAGTAGCAAGGGATAGAGGGCACAACAGAAGACACATAGCAGGTTCTCGTAGTGCACCGTGATAGAGGCGCAGCGTTTCTGGAGCTGGAAGGTATAGCTGACGAGCAGCATGATCAGCAGCTTCAGTCCGTAGATCATGGCCACCATCAGCAAGATGACCCCATAGCGCGCCAGGGTGAAGTCGCCCGACCGGAAACAGAACAGGTAGTAGGCCATGCCCAACGTACCGATCTGGAACAGGTGGATACATATCTGCCCGAGCACGGTGCGCTGCGTATCGGTATACTGTCGTTCGGGTTTGGTCAGTATTGTTGCGAAACTACCGACCACCGAATCGGGTTGGAGCACGTTAGCCATTCCGCCCAATAGCAGCAACAGCAGCAGTATCCAAGCCGTCCAAGGCTCGGAGATAGGAGATGATATGAGGGGGATGGAAGTGCTCACCAATTTTTCAATTTTCAATTTTCAATTGATATAGTTTGTCGCCGCGATGGATGAGTCGGTCGGTACGGAGCGAGAAATACTGTCCCTTGCCCACCTGCTCGGCCGGCTTCCCGTCCGCGTCACGCATACCTTCGGCCGTCAGTTCGTACGCACCCGTCGTCTCGCCCGTGACGAGCAGTTCGTCGGTGACCTGCACGGCCTCAATAGCCTCTACGTAGAACTCCGCTACGCTCAGTTGCTTGAAGAAATTGGTGCATTTGCCTACAAACACCTTCTTGCGCGTAGCCTGACTGCCATAGTGGCGTGTCCACTCGCCCAGGCGTTGTCCCTGGTAGTAACCGTCCCAGAAGCCGCGGTTGAAGACGCGCGAGAGACGTTCGTCCCATCCGGCTATCTTCTCGTCAATCGCATCATCCTGCCATTCTCCCCGTTGCCATGCCTCTACGGCTTCGCGATAGCAGCTGACCACGGTCTTCACATACTCCGGT
>JAFPLG010000007.1 GCA_017402895.1 Paludibacteraceae bacterium | reverse complement strand
CTGATTTATCTGAAGAACCGCCAGTCGCTGTCGATCAACCTGTCGGTAACCAACCTTACGAACAACACCCACTTCAAGACCGGCGGTTACCAACAAGCCCGTCTGCCGCGTGCCGTACGTCAGGGACAACTGGACTACCACAACTCGTCGATCACAGCCAATGCTTGGAAGTACCCGTCTAAGTACTACTACGCTTGGGGCGTGAACTTCTTCTTGACAGTAACTTATAAATTCTAAGCGCTATGAAGACTTCAAAAAATATTTTGTACTTTCTATTGAGTACTTTCGTACTTTTCGCGATGAGCTCTTGCGAGCCGAAAGCGCTGACCGAGGATGATGTATTTGTTCAGGAAGCTGATCTGGATGCGCTCCTCTATGCCGAAAGCCCGGAGGGATACAAGATCTTCACTCTTGAGGAGTTCTTGGATACATTTATGACCGAAGCCGGTAACTTCGCCAGCGATACCTGCCCGTATCGTGAGCGTTCCTACGACTCGAAACATGGTCTCTACCTCTATTCCGTAGATACGATTCCTACCTACGGTCGTGGTATCTATATCCGTGGTCGCGTCACAACCGACGACTATGCCGGTAACTTCTACAAATCCATGGTTATCCAGCAAGTCGTTAACGGCAAGCAGCAGAACCTGCGTATCTCCGTAGACTTGGGTTCCAGCCATGGTCTCTACCAGATGGGACAAGAGATCGTTATCCGTTGCAACGGACTGGCTGTGGGCCGTTATGCCAACCAGCCGCAACTCTGCGTTCCGTCCTACAACAACAATATCTATGCGATGAATGCTTCGCAGAAGGTAGGTTGGTGCCCGGGACGTATCCAGGGTAGCGTCTTCCGCCGCAATACCAAGATGATTGGTGCGCCGGACCGCTCGGCTATCAAGTATGATACCCTCACGCTGGCTACGCTCTACACCGAGATCAAGAAGAAACCGTCGTCCAACGCCACCGACATGGCTACCGTTCGTAAGATGGATGGTCGTCTGGTGGTTCTCAAGGACGTTCACTTCAACGGTAAGTATAAAGATGGTGACGGGACGAAAGCGAAAATAGTAGACTGCGTGGTTGGTCACCCTGACACCGTAAGTGGTGCCAACGTATTTGCTCCTTCTACCCAGAACATTGGCTATCCGCAGAGTCGTATACTTGAAGATCAAGGTGGAAACACCATTATGTGCTCCAGCTCCGAGTATGCTAAGTTTGCTTACTACTACCTGCCTGGTGCAGACAAGACGGGTGTTACCGGTTGCGCCAACTTCGAGGGAACCATAACGGGTGTCCTCGGTTGGTATCTGGATAAGGCAGAAAGACTAGCCTCTGACGATCTCGACGGTTATGAGTGGTCGGTTACTCCGCGTGGTATTCCGGGATTCGGTATTGCAGATATCAATATGTACTACCAGGGCGACAAAGACAGCCCTTGGGTTCCGAAAGAATACGATCCTAACGATAAGTAATGTCCTGGATTGATATCCTTATATTGATAATCCTCGCAGGAGGCCTCATCGAAGGTGTCCTGCGAGGATTTATCCGTTCCGTTGTGGGCGTCGTGTCGGTGGCAGCCGGCATCTATTTCGCACGCCTGTTTGGTGACGATGGCGCGGCATGGGTATCCGATACGTGGGACCTGCAACCGCTGATTGCAGAGGCTATCGCCTATGCGCTGATCTTCACCGTGATCAGTTTTGCTGTCTCGCTGCTCTCCCGACTGCTAGGAAATCTGGTCAAAGCCGCCCATCTTAGTGGTATTAATCGCCTATTAGGTGCTGTGGTCGGACTGCTCAAAGGTGCACTCGCCACACTGATTATCGTCTTTGCTCTCGGACGTATCAACGAGGCAAAGCCTTTCCTGTCGCCCCAGACCCGCGAACAGTCGCTACTCTTCGAACCTACTTACAACTTGGCTAATGATTGTCTATCTATCTCTCGGAGCCAATTTGGGCAATCGGGAACAGACGATTCAACAAGCGATTGAACGCCTTGCCGAAGCCGGCACCGTCACAGCGCAATCCCCGTTTTTCTACTCTGAGCCTTGGGGCTTTGAGTCGGTCCATCCGTTCTGCAACAACTGTGTACGTCTCCTCACCTCGCTCTCCCCTCTTGACCTACTCCATTTCACTCAACGCATTGAGCGCGACTTAGGGCGAAGAAAAAAAACGCAAATCTCAGATCTCAAATCTCAAACGAGAAATTACTCCGATAGGAGTATTGACATTGACCTCATTCGTGCATTCGACGAAAAAGGCGAAGAGATCTTTATCTCCTCGCCCGAACTCACGCTGCCTCATCCGCTCTGGACCGTACGCGACTTTGTGCGTATTCCCTTAGAATCGATACAGGAGTAGTTTCCTCGTGTGCCACTCTCCGTTATAAAAGGCCTTCAGGAAATACACACCGGTCGACAATCCGTACTCCGACGCTATCTGTTCCGGCGTCAGTGCATCCATCTGTCCTTCTAGTATCGTTATCAGCTTGCCGCTAACGTCTATCAGATAGAGCGTTGTCTCACCCTGCGGTAACGCCGGATTCTCCTTCAGCTCCTGTGCGCTAAACGGATTGGGCAGGAATTGTCCCTGCTCATCGTCCTGATCCTCGTCTACGGTCGGCTGCTCACACGCCGGCATCGTCGTAAACTCCACGATCGTGCGCACCAACATATCATTCAGATGCTCCACCTTGAGCGTATCCGTTGTGGGCTTCAGGTGAGTTCCGCCTATACCGGAATCGTCGGTCAGAAAGAAACTCGTACCATTCGTTGCCAATGCCATCTCACGCATCAGTAGTTCACCGGCCTTGTCCAGTCCGCTACATACCACCGGCACGATACGAATACCCATTGCCGCTGCATTTCTTACCTGTTCGTGCAGCATCGCTATAGTGGCAGAGTCGTCGTGACATGGTGCGTCTAATACAATAAATAATATACGCGCGCGTGCGTTGTCGTTCCAGTCGGCTACGTTCATCGCCGCTTTCAGCGCTTCCGGCACAGCCTCTTCAAAGTCGCCACCGCCGTTAGCCTGCTGACGGTCGATAAAGGTCTGCGTCGTCTGGATCTCATCCGTCAGACGCGAGATACGCGTCAGGTACTCATCGCCGTAATCTCTGTAAACCAACGCACCGGTTCTAATCTTCAGGCCTGCCACAGCACCTTGCGAACGAGCAACCACGTCCTTCAACTCGGCTTGCAGATAACGCAACTCATCACTCATCGAACCCGTAGCATCCACCACAAAGAACACATCCGCCTCCATCGAAGCACCACACGTCTCGTCCAGCACGATTCGATTCATCCCCTCGCTCCACGGCTTAGCATCTACGGTTTTGCCCTCTACAGCAATCTTTAGCCCTTTCGCCTCTGACCTTCCGCCATTAGCCGTTATCCCATACCATAGTTCCGCCTTGCCGGTGTTATCCGTACGAGCCTGGAAAAGCGTCATGCCCTGCCCGTCCGTGAGCGACACAAAGCGGTTGGCGAGCGGATAACCCTGAGCGTTGGTGACCTGTACGGTATAGCGTTGATTCAAGTAGAGTCTCCATTTCGGAACAAACTCCTTGTGCGAACCCGTAAATATCCCGTCCCACAATGTCCACTTAGCAAAATCATTCACTTCACCCGCCGTAAGTTTTCCAGCCTGCTGATTGGCAAAACCGGCAGCACTGGTGTGCCCTGTTTCGGTTTCAAAAACGCGCACTTCAGCCGCATCCTCAGCCGCCATATCTACCATAGGCATAGCCGATGCAGCAGTACCGTAACGCACACTTGCCGATCGTTCTGCCTTCGACAGCGTGGCTCCCATCCCGCTGCTTTTGCTCGGATGTCCGTAGGCACGGATTGTACCATCATACGAGTCATAACCATTCGTACGCGAACTGCGTTTGCTGGGTTTGAGAAGCACGAGCTGTTCCTTTTGCTTGGCCGATAGAGTGAGCACCTTGGGCTGGTAGCCATTGGCCGATATCTTCACTTTGGCCGTTCCGCTCAGCGGCACAACCACTCGACCATCCACACCCGTTGTGTAGGTCTTCTTCGTGCAAACCATCGTCACTTTTGCCTTGGGAATCAAGGCATTCGCCGAGTCCATGACAATACATACCACGCTATCACGCACACCGGCATTTGCTCCGCAAAGCAATCCAACGACCATAACCAGTACAGTAAAGAGTCTTTTCATCTTCGTATCGAATTTTAGTTTATATCCATCTGCACAAAAATCATACCAAATACAAAAAATATTTGCATATATGCATTTTTTGTTGTAATTTTGCAGTCGAAATAGAAATACGGTCTTATCGTAAAGAT
>JAFPLG010000153.1 GCA_017402895.1 Paludibacteraceae bacterium | reverse complement strand
TTTCCAATTTTTGGCTCAATTTCGTACTTTTTTACAAGAAATCTTCGCGCACGCTTGCACGTATGAGTTTTTTTTCGTACCTTTGTGCCCAAATTGGGATTTGTAAAATTGTAATACTATGCAAGAACTTCAGTTTGATAAGGTGATTCTCACCCCTCCAACCGACACCAACGGTGTGACTCTGTATATCAATGGCCATGAATTCGTGGCACCGGTTTCGTTGGCTCGTGGACAGGAAGTGACAATCAGCTTCCGCAAGAAAGGCATGCTGGGACGTATTATGGGTACCAACCAGATGGAGCATAAGTTGGTGGTGAACGATACGATGCGTTATCAGATGCCTCAGTTGGAGTGGTTCCGTCTGATTAGTTACCAGATGATTCAGGTCAAGTCGGAGAGTGGCGTCAACGTGCCTTACCGTCTGTATATCAACAATCGTGAGGTGACGAACGGCTACGGCGTCTATGTGCGCGAAGCCGATTTGGAGCGCGTACAGATACGCGTAGAGGGCGCAGGATATGTCAACTTTGACGATGCGGTCAACTTTGTTGGAAAAGACTCGGTGGAGATCGTGCTGGAGAAAGAGGGTAACGAACTGGTGCTGCTTATCGACGGCGTGGAGTTCTCTACCCGTTCGGGACGTATGATCAATACCATCAATGTAGACGGTCATGAGTTCTACCAGATGGGCGGAGGCAAGTATCGCTTGCAGAAACGTCCTGGTTATCTGAATAATGACCCCAAGAAGGGACCGTCGAATGGTGACTGGCTGGCCGTAGTGCTCGTGGCGTTGGTATGCTTGGTAGTAGGCGTACTGTCCGGTTGGGCTATTTTCAGTCCGAAGGAAGCGAAAGTGATCAAGGCGCAAGAGGCGACCTATCCGTCAGACTCTATTATCGAGGCTATCGATGAGTTTGCAGCAGAGCCCGAACCCATGGATATCAAGACCAAACCGGCCGAGGCTCCTCAGCCGCTCGAGGAAGTGGCAGAAGACAAGTCGGACGTCAAGGCGGATGAGAAGAAAGAAGATGTGAAGAAAGAGGAACCGAAGAAGGACGAACAGAAAGCTGAAGAACCAGCCCCGGCGAAGACGAAGAAGGTATTTGCCGAGTTGTACGATAAGAAGAACAACGACGGCACCGAGATTTCGGAGCGCCGACTGGAGGCTGTTCCCGAACTGAAGGGATTGTATGCCGCGCTGGCTTATTATCGTCGCGATGAGATATTGAACAAGTATGCTCCGTTGATTGATGCCAACGACCCGAAGATGGCTTCGTGGGCTAAACTGGTGAAAGCCGTGCGTGAGTGCCCGGACGTGAGGTTCTCGGCTAAGGGCTATGCCATCACGGGTAACCAGTCGCACAACATCACGATAGAGAAGTATATCACGATGATCCGCAAGAAACAAGCGGATGCGAAGAAAGGCTAATGGCTAATGGTAAAAGGCTAAAGGATAAAAAAAAAGAGGCACGCGCCTCTTTTTTTTATAGTTGTTAGCTGTTAACTGTTGGCCTTAATAGGTAAGTTGCATGCGGAAGGTCATCGACTCGGGATTCTCGGCTGCGTAGATGTGGTCGGAGTTGGTGACTTGGATCTCTACGTACTTGACGCCGAAGCGGTAGTCGATATGCTGCTGGTAGTATACCGTACCGGTCGTACCATCGGTATACGTGACTTGCTCTTCCAGATAATTGGTCATAGGTAGGGCCACTTGGTAGGCATTGGCGGTGCCGGAATTGAATTCACGCGAGATAGAAAGCTCTGCGTAGTTGTAAATATCAGCCGTCAGCTCTTCTACATCGAAGTGGTAGTAGTACTGTTGGGCTTCGTTGTCGAACTGCCAGTCGCGTTGATCCACTACCAAGTCGAGCGTAACTTTATGGAAACGGCAAGGCTCCGGTTCGTTCTGCGGCTGATTGTTGTTATTTCTTTCGCAACTCGCAAAACTGAGCGCGAGCACCATGGAAACGAATAAAAATGTGAGTTTTTTCATAAAAAATTTGCATTTGTTGCGCAAAGGTACGACGATTTTTGCAAATATGCAAATTTTTTTGTAACTTTGCTCCCAAATTGAGTGAATTATGCGTAAAACTATCTTTTTTATTGTTGTATTAGCGACGACGGTGTCGCTCCACGCACAGAATACCGTACGTGCCTACTGGGAGTATATTGCCCGCTGGCGCGATGCAGTTGTCTTCCAGCAACAAGAATATGGTATCCCGGCTTCGATCACTATGGCACAGGCCCTGTTGGAATCCGGTGCCGGTAAGAGTGAACTGGCTACGGAGGCCAACAATCATTTCGGCATCAAGTGTGGTGGCAGCTGGATGGGCGACTCGTTCTATCACGATGACGATAAGGAAGGCGAGTGTTTTCGTGTCTATCCCGAGGCAGAGGAGTCGTTTCGTGACCACTCGTTGTTTCTGCAACGTCCCCGCTATAAGTCGCTCTATGAATTGCCTGTATCGGACTACCAGGGGTGGGCGGTGCGTATCCGAGAGTGCGGCTATGCCACAGACCCTAAGTATCCGCAGAAACTCATCAAACTAATCGAAGACTACGGATTGGACTCGCTGCAGAGCCCGACATGGACACTGCCGACCGACGAACAGATACGTGTGGCTAATGAGGCACGTAAACAGCAACAGAAGCAACAGACGGAGACGCAACCGAGCGACTCTACGGCTACCGGCACGACGGATTTTAAACTAATTACCACCGATCCCGAGCCGGGCATGGAGGAACCTCTCTCAGCAAACCGTGAGCGGAAAAAGTTTTTTCAGACGCATACCATAGAACGGGCACGTGGTGTTCGGTATATCACGGCAAAAGAGGGAGATACGTATGCTAATATCGCTTTTCGGCTGAATATCCGTGAGCGTGACCTGCGCACGTGGAATGATGCCCTCGGGCTGGGACTGAAAAAAGGTGAGCGTGTCTATTTGGCCTCCAAGCATCTATACGGTGAGAAGAAGAAAGCCATTCTTTGGGTGCATCCGGGCGAGTCGCTTCGTATGATTGCTCAACGCGAGGTGATGAAGTTGGATAATATCTACAAACTGAACGAGTTGAAACGCAATGTCACGGTGTTCCGTACGCGCCAGCGCATCTATATCCGCAAGGTGAAGGAGGAGAAGAAACAATGAGAGGACGATCGATACAACTGGGTGAGGTGCTCGGAGACTATCTGCGTGAGAGCGGGTTGGAAAAACCCGTGCTGGAAACGCGTGTGGTGAGCCTATGGCCTGAGATTATGGGGCCTACCGTGGCACGTCTGACACGCAGTGTAGAGGTGGAGAACGGTGTGCTGATATTGCATATATCGAGTGCAGCGCTCAAGGCACAATTGTTTGAAAATCGATTTGAATTAGTGGCGAAACTCAATGAGGCAGTAGGTGGAAACGTGCTGCGTGATTGTCGTATATTGGGATGATCTGTTATCCGGAAAATATAGAGCAGAAGATTGACTTCACGGTCATACGTGAAGAGCTGACGCGTCTGTGTTCTTCACCCCTGGGCGTAGAGCGCGTCCAGGCTATGACGATGCTGACCGACCATGAGGAGATCTGTCGTCTGTTGCTGGTGATGGATCAGATGCGCCGAGTGTTATCAGATGCCTCGCTTAGTTTTCCGCGTGGCGAGATACACGACTTGCGCGAAGCCATGGGACGCATTCGGATAGAGGGACTCTTTCTGGACGAAGCCGAACTCTTTATGCTCAGGAAGACGATCGATTATGCCAGCCGACTGGAGGCCTTCTTCGGTACATTGGATGCGCAGCGCTACTCGATGCTTTGCCAATTGGCCCGAACGGATAGACCGGGTGCACTGGGTGAGATCGTTCGGAAGATAGACCGCGTCATCGACCGTTACGGACAACTGGCTGACACGGCTTCACCCGAACTGGCGAGAATACGTCATGAGTTGACTATCGTGCAGGGAGGTGTGGGACGCGTACTACAACGTATCCTGCGCCAGGCCCAGGAGAATGGCATCGTCGACAAGGATGCCTCGCCTACTTTGCGCGAAGGCCGATTGGTGATCCCCGTGCCGCCTGCTTATAAACGCAAAATAGGAGGTATCGTACATGATGAGTCGGCTACGGGAAAGACTGTCTTTGTGGAGCCTCAGCAAGTAGTAGAGGCGAATAATACGATACGCGAACTGGAAGGCGCCGAACGTCGTGAGCGGGCACGCATACTGATTGAACTGACGAATAGTCTGCGAGAGTATGTGTCGGATATTCTCGAGAGCGAAAACCTGGTGGGAGAGGTGGACTTCTTGCGTGCCAAAGTGGCTCTGGCAGAGTCCTTGGCAGCCGTGTACCCGATTGTAGAAAACCGTCCGCTGATTGACTGGAAGGACGCTCGTCATCCGGTACTCTATATGCGTTACCGGCCCCAGAAGAAAGAGGTGGTGCCGCTTACGATACGTCTCCAGAAGGAGGAAAACCGACTGCTCATCATCTCCGGTCCGAATGCCGGCGGTAAGTCGGTGTGTCTGAAGACTGTGGCATTGGTGCAATATATGATGCAGTGCGGCTTGCTCGTTCCGCTGCATGAGTCGAGCAGGATGGGTATCTTCAGCCGGCTGATGATCGATATCGGTGACGAACAGTCGATTGATAATGACCTGTCTACCTATTCGGGTCACCTGCGCAATATGAAGGCCTTTGTTGCCAATGCCGATCCGGGCACGCTGATTCTGATTGACGAGTTGGGCGGAGGAACTGAACCATTGATAGGAGGTGCTCTGGCCGAAGCTGTGCTGATGCAACTCCATCAGCAGGGAGTCTTTGGCGTGGTGACGACGCACTATACGAATCTGAAACATTTTGCTGAACTGACAGACGGTGTGGTGAACGGTGCTATGCTCTACGACCGTGGTCAGATGCGGCCTCTCTTCCAGTTGTCGATAGGTCAGGCCGGCAGTAGTTTCGCTGTGGAGATAGCCCGTCAGATAGGTTTGCCGCAGGCGATCATACAAGAGGCTATCAACCAAGTGGGTGAAGAGCATATCGACTATGACCGTCAGCTGCAAGATATCGCTCGTGATAAGCGATACTGGGAGAATAAACGACAGCATATCCGCCAGCGCGAGAAGCACCTGGAAGAACGTATTGCTTTCTACGAACAGGAGATCGGTGCACTCAAGGCCAAGAAAAAAGAGATGCTAACCGAAGCTAAACAGCAGGCTGCGGATATTCTCAGTGAGAGCCAGCGAACCATAGAACGGACGATTCGCGAGATCAAGGAATCGAAAGCAGATAAGGAACGCACGCAACGCGCGCGTAAGCGCGTGGAGACCGTGCGTGAGAAACTGGATATCCGGGAAGAAAAGCCAGCCAATGGAAAACGGGTGTTGCACGACTTGAGTGATCTGAAGCGACTGAAAAAAGGACTTGTAGAGGCGCAGGGCGAAGCGGCACCCAAGGCTAAGTCGATGGCAACCACTCATTCGCCGGTACGCAATACGATTCGTCAGCGTACTCTCAGTTTTGAACGAACCTTGGATTTGCGAGGTATGCGTGTGGACGAGGCTCTAGAGCGATTGATTGCGTATATGGATGACGCGATTATGGTCAGTGCCGGCGAGGTGGTTATCCTGCATGGAACGGGCACCGGTGCGCTGAAACAACTGACGCGTGATTATCTGCAAAACCTCAACTACCAGCGTCATAAGCGAGGTCAACAGAGCCTGCAATTTGGTGATGGTGATATAAATCACGGGGGTGCCGGTATCACACTGGTTAGCATATAGTATTTTATCTTGATTCATTCGATATGAAAAATCGGTTCATATTACTCCTCCTCCTTCTGACAACAGGGGTGGCACTGTCGGCAAAGGATTATACCTCGCGGGACGGAGGTCACCTGCTACGTGGTTTTGGCTATGAGCGATATAGTCTGTCACTTATGGCGGAATACGGCTACAACCGTACGTGGGAGCATATGGGTAACGTGGATATATATGCACATATGCCTGTGGTGAAGAATGTACAGATAGACGCCCGTATGCAGTATCAGTCGGCCAACGTGTTTACCGGAGCCCTGGTGCTACGCCCTACATTTGACTTGCCGGTAGGTCAGTTGTTTGCAGAAACGGAGTTGATGTACAAAGCCGTGTTGCGCAACCGAATGAGTGATATGTGTGCTGCTTTGTCGGTGGGTTGGCGTTTTGATTATGTGTCTGTCCAGATAGGTGGTTTTGCCCGCGTAATGGATAGCTGGGATCGTGACTGGCATTCGGAAGACAAGTACGAAGCAGAACCCTTCAATCTGCTGTATCGGTTGGAGGTGTTTGCACGTCCGCAGACGAACAACTGGAATGTGTCGTTGGCGTTGAGCAATCGCGATGACTGGCAGATGGAACGTATGTGGCAACCGCTATTTATGCTGAACAGTCGTTATGACATCAACGAGCATTGGCGTATTCATCTGGAGGTGGAGACAAAGATAACCGGAATGTTTCATCTGAATGCAACCTTTTATGCAGCCTGTCTGCGTGCGGGGTTCAGTTATAGATTCTAGCGCGTATGAAAACAAAGGACATACTCATATGTAGCCTGTTGGGCATAGCGTGCTTGTCTTGTAACCCGAATTATGATATGGTCGGCATGTTTAACGGTACCAGTCCCGAGATAGCGGAGCGTTTTCAGGACTCGCGTAGATATAGTGATTCCGCCGGAGTAGTGCATCTTCAGATGCCGAAGGACTACCGACTCTTTGTTTGTACGGATAGCCATATTGATACAACGCATATGGGACTGGAGAAGTTTATTCATGCCTACAAAGCAGATACACATCCGCATATGGCGTTGCATTTGGGAGACCTGATTAATGCGCAAGCCCATTTTGCTCATGCCGATAGCATCCTAAGATTGGATGGGGTGATGGCCAATAGAAAGGATACCATGTTCCTGACATGTGGTAATCACGATATATACTTCAATCAGTGGCAAGTATGGCATCAGTACTACGGAAGTTCCAGTTACTGGTTTGACACCCGAAACGGCTCGACGCTTCTTGAGCTCTTCATATGTATTGATACTGCAGAAGGAACGCTCGGAACGGCTCAGTTGAAATGGCTGCGAGCCTTGCTAAAAGAGAAAAAGGATGCAGGCTACCGACGCATTATCGTATTCACGCATACACATCTTTTCAAGCAGGATAACTCGCAGGGTCACACCTCAAATCTGTCGCTTGAGGAAACCTATGAACTGACCCATATGCTCTCGGAAGCAGGTGTCGAACTATATCTGTGCGGCCATGACCATAGCCGTGAAGTGACAGCTTTCGGCGATGTAAAATATATCGTTGTAGATGCGTGTGCTGACGAAGAACCCGATCCGTACTATATGGTGATGGAGATGGGTGAAACGATTAGTTATGAATTTATTAGCTTATTACCAAGACCATGACAATCAGTTTTTTGTATTATGTGATGCTACTCTTTACGCTCTCGTTTGAAGACGTTGAGGGGATTGATCAGGCGCCATTGAAGCACCTGAATGACGTTCAGATATACTATTTCTACGATAGTCGTTTGCCTTCTGATATGGGGCAGCAGATTATGTATCTGACAGAGAACCTGCTATCGAAGCAGTATCAGCAGTTGGTAGCAGACGGAGACGTTATCTTCTATAAGGTAGATCTGGCCACGCCAATAGGTCAGAAATTGGCCAAGAAATGTGATGTCGTGCTGAATGGTCTGGTTGTTACAAGAAGAAGCAAGATTGTGGATTTGACACAAGTGGGCTACAAACTGGCCCGGTCAAAGCCCAAGGCTTTTCAGGAGCATCTGGCCTATGAAATCAACCGTCTCTTACCCAAACGTAAGCGTCCGCAGTAGTCGTATTAAAGCAAGTAGGGGAATCTATTTCTTGCTACATCCCTTGAATGCTCCGTGTGCAACTGTTGTTCCCTCAGGAATAACCGGAGGCGTTAGCCGTGAGCAGTCACGAAAAGCCATGGGACCTATGCGATTGAGTCCTTCAGGCAGAATCAGTTTGTTGAGTGACTTGCACGTAGCGAAACTCTCTTCTCCAATCTCCTTGAGGCTCTTGGGTAAATTGGCTTCTTGCAGCGCTATACAACCGTAGAAGGCTCCATTACCAATGGTCTGCAGGCCTTCGTTGAATTGTACTTCGCGGAGGGAAACGCAGTGCGCAAAGACGGCAGACTCCAATTGCTTTAGTCGAATAGGAAGTCGGATTTCTCCCAACATTTTGCATTCTTGAAAAGCAGCTTCCTCGATATTTTCAATCTTGTCCGGCAAGTTTATAGCGCGAAGCGATTGGCATCCGTAGAATGCTTGCGATCCGATGCGGAAGATGGATTCGGGCATGTCGATACGTTCCAGATTGACGCAACCTTTGAAGGCCTCTTCGCCAATCGAGTAACTGCCGAAGGGAAGAACCACTTTTCTGAGTGCCAGACAATTGTTAAAACTGCCTCTACGGAGACTCAGTACCTGTTTAGGAATCGTTATCTCCGTGATCTTCTGGCAACCAGAAAATGCCATTACGCCTATTTCCTGCAGGCTTTGCGGCAGAATGACATCACTCAGTTCGGCACAGCCGGCAAAGGCTCCGTCGCCGATGCGTTGCAGATGTCTGGGGAAGTCGATATGTCGAAGCTTGCTGCATGCATAAAAACAACCTTGAGGAATCTCTTTGAGGTGGGTGCCGAGAACTTGTTCGGCCATACTGCCGCATTGATAGAAG
>JAFPLG010000152.1 GCA_017402895.1 Paludibacteraceae bacterium | reverse complement strand
GACCGCGTTTAAGGTATATTACATTACCGACGGTGTTAACGCAAAAGGTAAAATCCAGATGGATGGTAATCAGCGTGACATTACTTTTACCAATGTAAATGTTGGCGACGTTATTACTCTGTATGTAAATTCGAAGGGTGATACCGGAGCTCAGTTCGCAGATGGTGACAAGGGTACCGCTTTCACGGGTGCTGTCGCTGTTAATCCTAACGCAACTGGTATCGCAACTGCTCTTCCTGGCAAGTCCAACGAGACCGAGCCTTATGAGATTAAGGTACAAGCTATTGCTTCGACGGTTATCATCCGTGAGACTGTAGGTGGTTATGTTCTCCATAAGATTGAGATTGCTTCGGCTAGCCAGGGAATCAACAACACCAAGATGGGTGAGAAGGCTGTTAAGGTATTTGAGAACGGTCAACTCGTTATCATCAAGAATGGTGTACGCTACAACGCAATCGGTGTTCAACTCTAATCCGACACGCTTTTAGCAATAAAAAATCTCACATGCCTTGTGCGTGTGAGATTTTTTTTGTACCTTTGCAACCGAATTTAAAACGCAATATCCAATCCTATGGCTCAAAAACATCGTGTACCTTTTCGCTTTGGGCAGTACCGCAACGGAGAAATCATCTTTGATGACGAAGCCTCCGTTGAGTTGACCGACCAGCAAATCGGCCATATTGCCGACTATATCCGCAAGGGGTATAACTCATGCATGATCGAGGACTTGCCGGATGGTATCTATGATATGTTCGAGGATGCAGCCCACGAGGCGCTCACGGCGGCGATACACGACGGACGCACTGAGTATCGTGACGATGATGAGTTTGCGCCTCAGATGGATCTGCCTATCCCGCTCTTGCGCCTCTTGCCCCGACGCGTGCTGAGCCAGTTGGATGCGGAGGATTTGTTTGAGTTCTACGAAGTAAAGACTTGGGAGGAACTATTCCGTTCGGTTAAAGAATGAAGCGCCTATTCACAATAGTATTTTTCGCTCTCTTGGCTTTCGTTTCTCGCGCTGAGATGAAGCCCAACTTCATCGACTACTTGCTCTCCGAAGATAAGTACGAGCAGGTGGTGCGTATCGCTACGCGTGAATTGGAACGGCATCCTAAGGACGGGCGTCTGTATTCTCAGCGAGCCACGGCTTATCTGCAGCTCAATGATCTGTCGCGTTCGTTGGATGACCTGACTATGGCTATCCGGTATCATAAGACGGCCGATAAGTCGCTCTACGATCTCTATCGGATGCGCGGCATACTCTACGAGTATATGGAGAATCCCAAGGCTGCACTTCGTGACTATAATCGATTGATTCGTCTCTCGCCGAATTCCGCGGAGGCATATCAATTGCGCGGAGAACTATACGAAGAAATGGGCCAGTCGGACAAGGCTCAACGTGATTTCAAAAAGGTCAAAATGTTAAATCTTTAAGTCGACCATCACGGGACCATGTACCGACGAAAAGCCAATCACGGCTCAATCGGGGAATTTTGGTTAAATCTTATTTGCCGATATTTTGAACACGCTGCTCAAAGGTGTCACGATCACCAAGAGCGGCATTTTTCATCTTTACGCGGTAGTTGCTGATGGTGTTCGGACTGTAGCAGAGCAGTTCGGCAATCTTCGCACTGCTTGTAATGCCCAATAGAATCAGCGCAAAGATTCGCATCTCTATCGTCATTCTTTCGCCGGGCTTGGGAGTCAGTCGGGCTTCGGGTTTCAGTAGGGCATTCAGGTCATCCACAAACGTACCGTAGAGCGACAGGAAGGTGTCGTCAAACGAGCGATAGAAATTATCCATCTCGCGATCCATAAATCCTGCCGGGTCTTTCTCTCCGGCCTTGCGGGCCATGGTAGTCAGTCGGCGGATATAGTCGCTGTATACCTCCAGGTAACGGCATATATACTGCTCCTTGACCTTATCGGTTTCTTTCAATTGGCGGTTGATGGCCCGCAGCTCTTCATTCATCGCTTTCGTCTCGCGATTCAGCACGTGCAGTCGGCGATTCTGGCGCAGCGAGAAGAGCACGCCGCCCAGCATGATGATAAGCAGTATAGCCACTGCTACCAGGGCTGTTACCAGTCGAACCGACGATTTATGGAGCTGTTGTTCGTAGCTGTTGGAAATTTCGTGTCCCAGTGCATAAGTCTGGATAAAGCGGGTCGGGGCATTAAAGAACGAGGCATTGGTTAGCGAGTAGTCGCTGTAGCTGTAGGCGCGGTCCAGGTCGCCCGACTCATAGCACTCTTTGGCCACCAGCCACGACGAACCGTTATCCGTGATGCCGCAACGCACATCGGCTATGGCGGAGCGAACGAGCCACTCCAGGTGATTCCTTTCATCGTTCATGTGATCATATAGATCAGCGCGGCTATAGGCCTCGATGGCATAGGGGTGGGACCATTCTTTTACGCGGCTCAGGATTGAGTCGTTTATCTCCAGTGCGCGTGGGATATTATCTTCGTCCATCGCCGTCAGAAATTCATAGCGCAGACGAATCCCAGCATCGTTGGGCGCCTGACGCTTCATCTCATGTAGTAGCGAATCATAATACACCTGTGCCGTTTCTGTCAGTTGCTCCCGTAGCATGGGTATTTCGGTCGAGGCGGCTGCCTCGGTGTGCAAACGCCATACGGCTTCCAGCCAATCTACGCGCAGACTGTCCGGCACTTCTTTCACTTGGTCCAGCAGGGCCATACCGCCACCGTACTTACCGATAGAGGATGACAACTGTACCAGTCCGAGGTAGGCTTTTGTGCGATAGGGCTCTTCCGCGTTGAGCAAACGCATATACCATGTGCGTGCACTATCGCTCTGATAGTATTGATATTCGCGCGCGATGCGTACCTGCAGATCCTTGGTCATCGGATGGATGGATTTCAGCGAATCGATACGCTGCTCGTGTAGCTCACGATAGTGGGCCGATTGCCCTACTTCGTTGTCCAGCGTTATCAGCAGCGAGTCCAGTGGCGATAGAGCAGAAACCGATACCGATGCGGCCAGTATGAGTGCGGATAAGAAATAACGTCTAAGCATAATCTGTTCTAAAATTGTGGTGCAAAGGTACAAAAAAGAAATTATATACGCAAATTTTTACGTACTTTTTTTTGCCTTTTTAGAAATATAATATGCTTATTATCAGATATATGATCAGTACTTATACGTACTTTTCTGCTGTATAACATGTGCGCTTATTTGTATACGTGCTAAAAAAGTAGTAATTTTGCCGAGAATTTTTTAATACCGTGAAGACCATGAGCAATTCCCTTTACATAGCTTCCCCGGAACGTTACGCGCAGCAATCGACCATCTACAATCGTTGTGGTCGCAGTGGCGTTTTGCTTCCAAAGGTTAGTTTGGGTTTCTGGCATAACTTCGGAGGGGATGCACCTTTCGAGCGCAGTCGTGCTATTACACGTTTCGCGTTTGACCATGGCGTAACCCATTTTGATTTTGCCAACAATTATGGTGTTCCGGCCGGCAGTGCTGAGACCACGTTCGGACGATTGATGGACGAGGACTTCCGTCCGTATCGCGACGAATTGTTTATCTCGAGCAAGGCGGGTTATCTCATGTGGGACGGCCCTTACGGCGAGTGGGGTAGTCGTAAGTATCTGATGTCAAGTTTGGATCAGTCGTTGAAAAGGATGCATCTGGATTATGTGGACTTATTCTATTCGCACCGTTATGATCCGAATACGCCGATTGAGGAGACGCTCCAAGCATTGGTAGATATCGTTCGGATGGGCAAGGCGCTGTACGTGGGTATTTCCAACTGGCCGGTTGAGCAACTCCGCTTGGGAGCCAAGTATTTGAAGGAACATGATGTGCCTCTCTTGATTTATCAGGGGCGACTGAATATGCTCAATCGCGAACCGATAGAGGAAGGAATCCTTGATTTCTGCCGTGAAGAGGGCGTTGGTTTTATTGCTTATTCTCCGCTGGCACAGGGTTTATTGACCGACCGATATCTGAATGGTATTCCGGCGGACAGCCGCATGGCACAGGAACATTTCCTCAAGTCGGAAAGCCGCACTCCGGAACTGCTG
>JAFPLG010000151.1 GCA_017402895.1 Paludibacteraceae bacterium | reverse complement strand
GTGGTAGTCCAGTTGTCCCTGACGTACGGCACGCGGCAGACGGGCTTGTTGGTAACCGCCGGTCTTGAAGTGGGTGTTGTTCGTAAGGTTGGTTACCGACAGGTTGATCGACAGCGACTGGCGGTTCTTCAGATAAATCAGCTTACCCACCGATGCGTCGATGATGAAGCGGTTGAGCGGGTTGGTTGCAGCCAGCGACTCTTGCATAGTCATCTGGTTGTACGGTTATTGTAGAACTGGTACACCGTTGGCATCCAATTCTACACTTTGGATAGTTTTAGCCTCAGTAGAACCATCAGGGTTCGTAACTGTTACAGTAGTTAAATATGAAGCATTTCCATCCCCGTCAACAGAATATTCAGGAATAGCAGTTTTCCAAACATATTCTTGTTTATCAATATCGTAGTCTTGATATTTAGCAGGTACGATAGCATTCGCATAGGTGTCGCCAAACCATCCGTTGACAGCCGTACCGTCGGTGCGGTGACCGGTGTAGAGGCCTTGCATACGGCGGCTAGGAGCAACCGACAGGTAGTTCCAGTCGTGATAGCTAACCGTTACGTCAGCAAACCACATCTTCGGGTGGAAGAACGAGAGTTTCAAGCTGGCATTTGCTTGCGGACCGGTAGAGAGTTTCAGACCCTTGAGCAGCACTTTATCCCGGGTTTCGAAGACAAGTGCTTGTGTACCTTGGTCTTGGGTCATCGGCATACCGTTCTCAGCCGAAGTAACGGACATAGCGTCGCTGGTATAGCGATAGTCGCCTACGCTGGCAGCACCGGTCAGGGTGAAGTAGTTGCCCAGCTTAACAGCAACAGCCACCTCGGCACCCAGATAACGTTTGTCGATACCGGTCATAGCCTGGTTGACGAACGTACGCGCCTCGTCATCGTAATAGCCGTTGAGTTCGGTTCCATTCCATGTCTGGGTGAAGAAACCGGTGATACGACCGCGAACGATCGGGTAGTTGAACTCGTAGGTGAGGTCGGCAGCAGCCACTTTCTCGCTAGCAGCATAGAAGTCGGCCAGCGACTTTGCATTGTCGTGGGTGTAGATATTGTCTACTACGCGGTCGTGTACGCGTTGCGAAATATATGCATCGCGTGCGTATGGTGCGCGCGTCTCAGCCAGTGCATTCAGTTTCAGTCGGTTACGTCCGTTGATCTTGTAGGTCAAACCGAGTTTGAATGCCGGGTCGAGGAAGTAGTGGGCATCTCCTACGTAGGTGGTTCCTGCATGGAGTGTGCCGGCAGCCTCGGCGGCCTTGATTTGAGCGTAAGCGTTTGCACCGTAGTAACGGGTAGCGTCGGCAGCCGTCTTCTCGTCAGCAATCTTCGTGAGGTACCAAGCACGACCGTTGAGCATGTTGGTAGTACGTTGCATCGAGTTGAAGTTGAGTTGGAGCGCATAGAAGAGGTCCAGTTCGTGGAAGGTCCACTCGTTTTGGAACCAAGCCTTCATATTACCCATATTGATGCGGTAGTCATAACCGAAATGACGCTTGGTGTCGTTGATGACATTGTCGTAGTCAGCAGCTACCTCATTCTTACGAACGTTTTCGATATCAGCTTGGGTGAAACCACCGTTGGAAGCCAACTCTTTGATATCACGATCGGCGAATGCATCGATATCGATCCACTGGTTAGCACCGAGCAGGTCATCTACCGTCTTGTAGTGGATACCCTGCGAGAAACGACCTTCGAGTCCGAGGGTCATCTTGAGGTGGTCGAACTGGGTGTTCTGGTAGTTAACCGAAGCGGAAGCCTCTTGGATGTCGTTGTGGCGACGCTCGATGAAGTAACGAGCCGTTGCGTTCGGATCATTCGCATTGTTGGCGAAGTTGGCAGCATACAGACTCTCCCAATCGATTTGGGTGGTCTTGTTGTCACGATTCTTCCAGAGGTTAACCAGCGCATTGTATTGTTGCGGGTTGACGGACGGACCAACGAGGTTGCCATCGGCACCGGTAAAGCCGGAACCTAAAGAACGCCCCAACATATCCTCGCCGATAAAGAGTCCCCATCCGTACGGCGTACCGTCAGCACGGTAGAGTTGGTCGGCCGAAGTTTCGTAATACGGGTTGCCAATCTGGCCGTCCCACATAGCGGAAGGCAGGTTGCGGTAGTAATCCGGACGCGGATCCGGCGCGTTGAAGTAGTTGAGCGCGGAGTTGGAATACATCGAGTAGTGGTATCCAACAGCAAACTTCATCTTCTGTTGTTCGTCGATATTCAGATCATAGGCGGCAATCACCGTAGGATCATAGGACTTGACGATACGTGAGTTGCGTACCTTGCCGTTCTGGTAGCCCCAATAAGGGTTGTAATAGATTGAACCGGTCAGGTCATAAACCTCCTGGGTAACAGCAGCATTCTGGCCACGCTCGGTAGGAGCACCGAAGGTCAGGAGGCGCAGGCGGTTACCGTTAGACCATACTTTCTCTGCCGAGAAGAAATAGCCCAGCGAGTAGTACTTGATACCCTCACCGATGATACCCTTGTTGTCTACATACGGCGAGAAGCGGTAGGCGAGTTGTCCGATAAAGGACCATCCGTTGGACAGCGGACCGGAAGCATAGGTGGCATTGACACGTGCCTTGTAGTTTCGGTTGGTGCCGGCAACGCCTACTTTCCATCCTTGTGCATAACGACTTGCGCCCATCAGGTAGTTGGTCGACTGGCCCAGGTCACCAAAGGTGAAGCTGGTAGCCTCTAATGGGTTGATCACGTCTTTGTAGCGGCTTGCGTCGTTCAGACCACCCATGGCGGAATAGTTGAACTGGCCACGCTCAGCCGAGTTGAAAGGCAGACCCTCGATGTAGTAGGTCTCGGCTGTGGAGTTGTAACCGCGGTTACGATAGCGAGCCGTTGACCATGCGAAGGAGGTGGTAGAGTTGAAAACGTCGGTCGTAGCAGAACTGGAACTTGCCTGAGCTTGCGAACGTCCTTCGTCATCGTTCATCTCTTCCTCGGTCAGATTCAGCAGAATCTCATCTTGGGTTTGCTTGGCGATGTCTTGCTGCAGTTGGACTGCGGGCAATTCTACCGTTTTGTTGTCCTCGAGAAGCACGAGTTCGATGGTACCTACATACCCTTCGGCTTCAACGATCACTTCCTCGTCCATTGCTTCCAGATAGAGCAGTTGAAACTCTCCGGCGGCGTTGGTCGTCGTTGCAATGTTCTGGTTGCCGAGTAGCACTTTAGCTCCCTCGATAGGAGTTCCTGTGCCGGCGTCAACCACTTGACCTCGCAACGTTGTCTGTGCCGAGACTGAAATTGTCAGTCCCAGGCCCAACAGCATTGTCAGTAGTTTTTTCATAAAAAACAGGTATTAATAAATAAAGTTAATAAATGATTAAAAATCAGCATTTTTAGGTGTGCGCGGGAACGGAATGACGTCGCGTATGTTCTGCATTCCCGTGACGAATAGCATCAATCGCTCGAAACCAAGTCCGAAACCGGCATGCGGTGCGCTGCCGAAACGACGGGTATCGAGGTACCACCACATATCCTTCATCGGAATATGGCGGCGTTCGATTTCTGCGTTGAGTTTATCTTCGTTCTCCTCACGAACCGATCCTCCGATTATCTCACCGATTTGCGGGAAGAGAACGTCGGTGCCTTGTACAGTTTTTTGGTCGTCGTTGATCTTCATATAGAAGGCCTTGATATCCTTCGGATAATCGGTCATGATAACAGGTTTGCGGAAGTGCTCCTCTACCAAGTAGCGCTCATGTTCCGAAGCCAGGTCATCGCCCCATTGGCACGGGAACTCAAACTTATGGCCATTCTTGATTGCTTCTTGCAGGATTTGGATACCCTCGGTATAGGGTAGGCGAACGAAGTCGGTGTCGATAACCGAACGGAGGCGTTCGATGAGTCCCTTGTCCACAAACTGGTTGAGGAATTCCAGATCGTCCATGCAGTGCTCCAGTGCCCAGCGAACGCAGTACTTGATGAAGTCTTCCTCCAGGTCCATGAGTTCGTCTTTCTGGATAAAGGCTACTTCGGGCTCAATCATCCAGAACTCTGCCAAGTGGCGCGGTGTGTTGGAGTTCTCGGCACGGAAGGTAGGACCGAAGGTGTAGATTTTGCCGAGTGCCAAAGCTCCGAGTTCGCCTTCGAGTTGTCCGCTAACTGTGAGTGCTGCCATCTTGCCGAAGAAGTCGTCGGAGTAGTCGATCTGTCCGTCATCGGTCTTGCGCAGGTTGTAGAGGTTCTTGGTCGTTACCTGGAACATCTGGCCTGCTCCTTCGCAATCACTGGCCGTGATAAGCGGCGTATGGAAATAGAAGTAGCCATGCTCATGGAAGTAGGAGTGGATAGCCATAGCCATGTGGTGGCGGATACGGAAGACGGCTCCGAACGTGTTGGTACGCGGACGTAGGTGGGCTACGGTGCGCAGGAACTCCATGCTGAGTCCTTTCTTCTGGAGCGGATACTTCTCAGGATCGGCCGTGCCATATACCTCCAGGTCGGTCAGTTGTATCTCTACCGATTGGCCGGCTCCCTGGCTCTCAACCAGTGTGCCGGTAGCCGAGATACAGGCGCCTGTGGTGACAGGCTTGAGTTGCTCTTCGGAGAACTGCTGGAGGTCAACCACAATCTGGATATTGCGGATAGTAGAGCCGTCGTTGAGGGCAATGAACGAGACATTCTTGTTGCCACGACGGCTGCGTACCCATCCACGAACATTGATAGGTTGACCGAAGTCAGCGCAGCGAAGTGCGTCTTTAATTTCTGTTCTTTTCATTTTATAGTGTTTTATTCTATGTTATTTCACATCACGATAAACATATGACAAACATATGACATTCATATGATAAACATTCGATCACTACACGTCAAAATGGCACATCGTCAGTTGATTCCATTCGGGCACCATCGGGTGACATCTGGTTCATCGCTGATGTGCCGCTCCACGCTACTCGTTGTTCGGTAGCAGGTTCGGGCAGCGGCGTCAGGTCGCTTTCGTCATAAGCATCGCCTTCGTTCTGGAACTTTGCGTACTTGCCTTGGAAGCGAAGCCAGACGGAGTCGGTAGCACCGTTACGGTGTTTCGCTACAATAATCTGTCCGAGTCCACGCAGATCCTTTCCGGTCTTCTCGTCGTTGTAGAGGTGATAGTACTCGGGGCGGTGGATAAAGCATACCATATCGGCATCCTGCTCAATGGCTCCCGACTCACGCAGGTCGCTCAACTGAGGCGTCTTGCCTTCTACGCCGGTACGAGCTTCCACACCACGGTTCAGCTGCGAAAGGGCGATAATAGGTATGTCCAATTCCTTGGCCAGTCCCTTGAGGTTACGCGAGATGATAGATACCTCTTGTTCGCGCGAACCAAACTGCATACCTTGTGCGTTCATGAGTTGCAGATAGTCGATAATGAGCAGTTCGACGTGATGCTCCTGAACCAGTTTACGCGCCTTGGAACGCAGTTCGAAGACGGAAAGCGAGGGTGTGTCGTCGATATAGAGCGGAACGTTGTAGAGGTCGTTGATCTTGGTGTCGAGTCGTTTGCGCTCTTCCTTTGTGAACTTGCCGGTCTTGATTTTATCACCCTCCAATTCGCACACGTTCATGATAAGACGGTTGACCAGTTGGACATTGGACATCTCGAGCGAGAACATTGCGACCGGTCGGTGGAGGTTGACGGCGATATTCTTGGCCATGGACAGCACGAAGGCCGTCTTACCCATAGCAGGACGGGCGGCGATGATAACCAGATCGGACTTCTGCCAACCGCTGGTGATCTTGTCCAGTGCGGTAAAGCCGGAAGGCACACCGGAGATATTACCCTCGTTGAGCGAAGCTTTCGACATACGAGAGAGAGCCTCGGTGATGACGGGGTCGATCTGGGTGACGTCACGTTTCTGGGAGCGTTGTGAGATCTCGAATACGCCGGCCTCGGCTTTTTCGAGCAGTTCTTCTACGTCTTGTGTGTCGTCGTAGGCCATTTCTTCGACTTGTGCCGCCATGGCTATCAGGTCGCGTGCCGTAGCTTTCTGAGCTACAATCTGGGCGTGATAACGCAAATGGGCGGTAGAGGCCACGCGACGTGTCAGGTCGTTGAGATAGCTGACGCCGCCTGCCTCTTCCAGCGTGCCGAGACTCTTGAGTTTCTCGGCTACGGATAAGATGTCGACAGGTTGCTCCTTGGTTGCCAGGGCGCGGATAGCCTCGTAGATATGCCGGTTCTGGTCTTTGTAGAACGACTCAGGACGCAGTAGGTCTGCAACGGTCATATAGGCATCTTTCTCGATGAGCAATGCGCCCAGCACGGAGTCTTCCAACTCCGGTGCCTGTGGTGGCAGTTTGCCCAACTCGTTGGTGCCTACCTTGATGACAGTAGTGGTAGTCTTACGTTTTTTATTGTTTTTTAATTCGGCCATATTCGGTCAGTAAGTTGTGTGCAGCAATAAAACTGCTTATTTCATTGTTGAGCACTTGTTGCTCGGCTTGAGCGATGAGTGCTTCCATGTTTTCGTTTTTATAGAACCCATCTAGTAATGACTGGTTGATGGTCTCGTACATCCAGTACTTAGCCTGTTCGGTGCGTTTGTGGTCAAAATAGCCGTTGCGTTTGGTGAACTCGATATAATCCTCTACGTTTTTCCAAACGTCCAGCACGCCGGTATGGTCGATGGATGAGCAGCAAAGTGCTTCCGGTTGCCATCCAGAGGCGGCGGGAGGGAAGAGCGCCAGTGCATTCTTGAAACTAACTCGTGCAGCCTGCGCGCGCTCTATATTATTTCCGTCGGCCTTGTTGATAGCGATGCCATCAGCCATTTCCATGATTCCACGTTTGATACCTTGCAACTCGTCACCGGTGCCGGTCACTTGTAGCAACAGGAAATAATCGACCATGGATTGTGCGGCTGTTTCCGACTGTCCGACACCGACTGTTTCTACCATAATGGTGTCGAATCCGGCTGCTTCGCAAAGAACGATAGTCTCTCTTGTCTTGCGCGCCACACCACCCAAACTACCGGCTGATGGGCTAGGACGGATAAATGCATTATGCTCGACAGATAGTTCGTTCATTCGCGTCTTATCACCCAAAATGGATCCTTTGGACCGTTCGGAAGAGGGGTCGATGGCTAATACAGCCAGTCGTTTGTTCATGCGGCATAGTTCCGTTCCGAGCGCTTCGATAAAGGTGGATTTGCCAGCACCGGGCACGCCTGTTACACCCAGACGAATGGAGTTACCGGCATAGGGCAGGCAGCGTTCTATAACCTGTTGGGCGATGGCTTGATCACTCATCAGATTACTTTCGACGAGTGTTACAGCCTGGCTGAGAATAGTCATGTCGCCTCGTCGGATGCCTTCGAAATACTCGTCGGCCGTAAGCGTTTGCTTGCGACGACGGAACGATAGATAGGGGTTGACCGAGGGGAGATTTTCTACACCCTGGTTAACGGTCAGTCCCTTGTATTTCTTGTCATTCTCCGGATGGTCCATAGTTTAGAGCCTATAGCAGTCGACTTATTTGATAGTCCACTTGATGGTCAGGTTGACCTTTGAGCGTTGCGGGTCGTTGGTATAGAGTGTGATCTGACGACTATATTGTCCGGCAGCCATCGGCTTGCCGTCTTGCAGTGTGTTGAGAGCAACCGTCAGCACGCCATCCTTGTTGGCTTTTACCTTGCCCGTTGCAGCGCAAGTGAGAATGCCCGGGTTAGCATTGTAGATGCGGCGAACGATGAGTTGGTTTGCATTGTTGTTTTTGAAGATAATGCTCTTCTTGATGTTCTTTTTGCCGGCGGCTACTACGCCAAAGTCTATCGTACCGGGGATTTCCAGGATAGGGGCATTTTGTTTTTCTGCAACCGACATCTTGGAGAAGTCTTCCACGACTTCCACCTTGATGGTGATGCGATAGTCGTTGGTCAGAATTTTCTTTCCGTTGACAACAACATATGCGTACATCTCTACCGGACCGTAGGTCTTCAGCTGCTTGCTGTCAATGACAAAAAGCAGTTTGCCGGTCTCATTGGGATTGGCCTTCTCTAGAGTAACCTGTCCGTCGGTGCCTTTTGCCGGAATGATCATGGCAACAGTCACCGGATCTTTGGTCTTGTTGGCATATTCGATTTCCTTGGTGACAGCCTGACCCATCTTGATGGTACCGATATTCAGAGTGTTGGTTTTCAGACTCAAGTTGCCCATCTTGACAGGATAGCTATCCGGTGCGGGTTGAGCAGGCTTGGGAATGACCTCACCCTTGATATACAGTTTGATTGTGGCTTCCTCGGCGTTGGAAGTTACGGTAATCGTCTTCTGGAAGCGTCCGGGACGGCCGTTAGGGTTGTATGTAACGGTGATTTGTCCGCTCTCACCCGGATTGATTGGCTCGCGAGTCCAATTTGGAGTGGTGCAGCCGCAACTAGCGCGTACATTACTCAGAACCAGGGGAGCCATGCCTTCATTGCGGAAATTGAATACGGTGGTAACGCGACCATCCGCTTCGTTGATCTTGCCGAAGTCGTGTTCGGTCTTCTCGAATGTAATCTTAGGCTGTTGTGCCATCATGGCTACTGCGACGAGAGCCAAGGAGAGCAATGATAAAATCTTTTTCATAACTTATGTGTAAATGTTTTTGTATGTGTTAGTTATCTTTGTTTTCAATGCGTTTGATATTTTGTATCTCAGGGATCTTTCTTAGGGCCTTGAAAAGGTCATCCAATTCATTGCGATCGTAGACGTACAACTCCATTTGCCCTTGGAAAATACCATCGTTGGATGTGAGATGAATCGCATGCATATTGATGCGGAATTGTTCGGTAATAGTTTTTAGTACCTGTATGAGTATGCCAAATTTGTCGATACCCTGTATCTCTATCGTCTCAATAAAGGATTGTACACGATTCGTATTCCAAGTGGCGGAATAGATTCGTTTCCCGAATGAGCTCTTAAGAATTTGTGCCTCAGGGCAGTCTATCTTGTGAATTTGCATGATACCGTCCGGTGTCAAGTACCCAAGCACTTCATCTCCCGGGATTGGACGGCAGCAGTCACTCAAGTGATAGAGTTTGCCAAGGTTTTCATCGGTGAGCACAATGGTGTGTGGTTTTCCTTTTTCGGGCTTGACAATCGGTTTTCCCTCCTGAGTGGTTTCGATCGGTTCGTTGTCTTTGTCACTGGATGAGAACATTCGTTTCCACCAACCTTTTTTTGCCTGAATGATGTCCTGAATGTTATCCAACAGGATGAATCCTTGTCCTATCTGGAGGAATAACTCATGCGGCTGGGTAAGCTGGTAATGGTTGAGCATGCGATGCAGAATCCTATTCGCATTCTCCTCTTCACCCAGCATACTTAAGGCGTCGTGGAAGAGTTTCTCACCGTGCTTGCTATAACGCGTCTCTTCGCGTCGGAAATAGCTATGTAGCGCTGATTGCGCTTTGGCCGTGATACACCAATTGAGCCATGCGCGCTGTGGGTGCTGGCTGGTACTGCTTAGGATTTCAACTTGGTCGCCTCCCTTGAGCGGGTAGCTGAGTGGTACTAGGTTGTGATTGACCTTAGCACCTATACAGTGCTCGCCCAAGTTGGTATGGAGCATATAGGCGAAATCCAGAGCTGTAGCTCCCTGAGGCATGGTCTTCACCTCTCCTGTAGGTGTGAAAACGAAGAGTTCCTTGACAAACAAGTTGTTTCGGAAGCGGCTCACAAATTCGGCAGCATCTTTTTCCGGGTTTTGCAGTGCATCTTGTATGCCGCGCAACCAACCCTCCAATTGCGAATCGTCGGAATCGCCTGTCTTGTATTTCCAATGGGCTGCCAGACCCTGTTCTGCCAGTTTGTTCATTCGCTGTGTGCGAATTTGTATTTCTACCCATCGACCTTCTTTACTCATAACGGTGATGTGTAGCGCCTCGTAGCCGTTGGCTTTTGGCGTGGAAATCCAATCGCGGATACGTCCGGGATGAGGGCGATAGAATTCCGTAATGCCCGAATAAATCATCCAGCATTGATCCTTCTCAGATAGCGATTCGTTGGGCTTGAATATGATACGTACGGCCAGGATGTCATATACGTCTTCGAATGGAACTTGCTTGGCCATCATTTTACTCCAGATTGAGTAGACCGTCTTGATGCGGGCGCGTACTTCGAACTCATATCCCATGGACTTGAGCTTCTCGCGTATGGGTTGAGAGAAACTCTCAAAGAACTTCATCTCTGATTCGCGTACAGCTTCCAATTTGGCAGCTATTTCGGCATAATCCTTTGGATGCTGGTATTTGAAGCTAAGATCCTCTAATTCCGTTTTGATGGGAAATAGGCCGAGCCGATGTGCCAGCGGAGCGTAGATGAATTGTGTCTCGCCGGCAATCTTATACTGCTTGTCCTTCGGTTGGGAACCGAGTGTGCGCATATTGTGCAGGCGGTCAGCAATCTTGATGAGCACAACGCGTATATCGTCGGTCATGGTAAGCAGCAGTTTGCGGAAGTTCTCTGCCTGTTCAGAGACCTGATCACTGAATAAACCGCCGGATATTTTTGTCAGTCCATTCACGATGACGGCTATCTGGTCGCCAAACAAATTGCGGATGTCGTCTACGGTGTAATCCGTATCTTCTACTACGTCGTGGAGCAGGGCAGAACATATACTGGTGCTACCAAGTCCGATCTCGCTGGCGCAAATTTTCGCTACGGAAATTGGATGTAGGATGTACGGCTCGCCACTCAAGCGACGCACACCATAATGCGCTTTGTGCGCAAAGTTGAAAGCCTGACGAATACGCTCAGTCTTGACATGCCCGACGCTACGGTCATCGTAAGCCGCCAGCATCTCGTCAAAAGCGCGTTGAATCGTCAGCTCTTCTTCCTGTGTGAAGTCACTCTGTTTCATCCTAATAGCAAGTTCTCTGTTTTTATACCATACAAAAAGTGTGCAAAGATACGAAAAAAATCTCATACGCGCAAGCGCTCGCGTAAATTTCTTTAAAAAAAAGTACATAATGCACATTTTGGCGCGATATTTGCAGATACGTTTTCGTTATTCGAAAAAAAAATGTACCTTTGCACTCAAATTGGCATATTATGACCCTAAGACAACTATTTCCTATATTTCTGTTGACGGCATTGCTGCTTGTTGTGGCGACAGCCGACGCATTGGCGCAACGCTCCTCTGGTAAGAAACCCTTTACGGTGGTGATTGATGCCGGACACGGTGGTAAGGACGCGGGAGCCGTGGGGCGTATGCTCAAAGAAAAGGACTTGAACCTGACGGTATCCTTGTTGACGGGACAATATATAAAGGAAAAATATCCGGAAGTGAAGGTTGTTTACACCCGTCAGACAGATATTTTCTTACCTTTACAAGAGCGGGCGAATATCGTAAATCGCAACAATGCTGATTTGTTTATCTGTGTTCATACTAACGCTTCTACGAGTCCAGCAGCGCATGGTGCTGAGACGTTTGTACTGGGAACGGAAAAGATGTCGACAAATCTGGATGTCGCAATGCGAGAAAATTCGGTGATACAACTTGAGACGGATTACAAAACAACGTATCAGGGGTTTGATCCTCGTTCCGTAGATTCGTATATCATGTTTGAATTGATGCAGAACAACTATATGGATCAGTCTTTGAGGTATGCTGAGAATGTGCAGAAACAGTTAGTTCAGAAGCTTCATCGTACGGATCGAGGTGTTCGTCAGGCTGCTTTCTGGGTGTTGTTGAAATCGGCCTGTCCCAGTGTGCTCGTTGAGATGGGCTTTATCAGTAATCCTGAAGAGGAGCGTTTCTTGTCGGAACAAACCAACCTGGAAGCAATTGCTCATGGACTGTGTGATGCCTTTACTAATTTCTATCGTCCCTCGTCAACAGATCGTCAAGTTCAGGCTGATACGATCACTGTGGAGCCTGAAGGTGTAGATAAACAGGTGATTGCAACAGACCGAACTGCAGAACAACAACGTGCATTAGATATCAAACGCCAGCAGCAAGAGGAACAGAAGGCATGGCCATATTATGGTGTGCAGGTATGTGCTTCGCGCACGCAGTTGGCAGATACTGATCCTCGGCTGAAAGGTCAGAAATGCTTGTTTTTTCAGGCAAACGGATGGTATAAGTATTATATTGGACCATTTGCGAGCGAAAAAGAAGCACAGCGTCGTCAGGCGGAACTCAAGAGTCTATTCCCCGATTGCTGGGTGGTGAAGATTCCTAAGCAAGAATAATCTGAATACAACAGAAATCAATAGTTAATAAATACGCAATGAAACAGTTTAAGTACTCGCGTGAATTGAAAGTCGGTATATTGGCCGCAGTTTGCTTATTTCTACTCTTCTTTGGCTTTAATTTCTTGAAGGGTGTGAATATTTTCTCGTCGACCTATGCTTTTCATGGTCGTTTCCAGAACGCTTATCAAGGGCCGGTGCCAGATGAGCAGGAACCAGATGGGGAGCCCTAAATTCATTCTTGAGGCTGTCAATAACAAGCTGTATGAGAGCAATCCCGAGGGAATGTTCGTGACAGTATGGCTGGGTATACTTCAGATAAGCACAGGTAGAATTGTTGCCTGTAATGCGGGACATGAATACCCTGTCATGAGAAAAGCCGACGGTGTTTTCGAGCTTATCAAGGATAGGCATGGCATGTTTGTGGGAGCCATGCCGGATATCAAATATACCGAATATGAGATTCAGCTTGAAAAAGGAGGGTGCCTCTTCTTATATACTGACGGAGTGCCCGAGGCAACCAATGCAGACTGTGAGCTGTTCGGCACAGACCGGATGCTCGACGCCCTGAATAAGGAGCCGGGGGCGTCCCCGGAAACTCTCATTTC
>JAFPLG010000150.1 GCA_017402895.1 Paludibacteraceae bacterium | reverse complement strand
TGTTGCGAACGGGCTCCGTGTTGCGCTTTCTTATTGATAGCATTGGCGGCACGGCGAGCAGCGCTGGCTTGCGCCATCTTAGCCTCCACCTCCGGCGAGTAGATCACCACGACGGTGTCACCTTTCTTGACCCGGTCCCCTTCTTCGAATCGGAATTCCTCGACGCGGCCGGGCACCTTACCCGACACACGATATTCTGTAGCCTCAGCCTCACCCGTGATCAGTTCGGGTTCTTCACGCAGGGCAAACACGCCCACCAAGGCTACGATAACCACCACAATCAGCATCGCTACCAATCCCAGTAGCAGACTGCCTTTTTTCTCTTTTTTCATTTCGTATAACGTTTGAAATAACTCTCCATGACATGCACCTCTATCTCGGCGTCAATCTGGTCGGTACGGGCAGCCATCCAGGCTGTCTCGGCCTGCATCAGTTCCGAGACAGGTATCATGCCTGCACGGAACGACTCCTGCGCCAGTCGGAGCACCTCTTCGGCATTCTTGACGGCCAGGTTCGTCATCGCCACTTTCTGCTGGGCTTCCAGCACGCGCTGGTTGGCCTGCGTCACCTGCAGCGTCAGCATCTCGCGGGTCTCGTCCACCTTGAGTTGGGCGGCACGGGCAGCATGCTTGGCGGCCTTGAGACGGTAGATATCATCGGCATGAGCGATAGGGATATTCACTGCCACGCCGGCCGTGAAGAATCCCCGGTTGCGTCCGTCGTTACGGAAGCCGTTCTCTGCACTCAGATTCGAGTAGACATAGTTGGCTTGTGCCACGATATTCGGTTGCAATCCGGCCGCAGCGATCTTCACGTTCGACTCGGCTATCTTAGCTGCATTCTCCAGCATCTGGAGTTCGGCGCGGTTGTTGACCGAAGCGCGATAGTCGCTTACGGTGTCGTGGAGCACCACATCGGTCAGTCCGCTCTCGTCGGTATCGATCTGCTCATCCAGATCCAGTCCGCACAGTTGGCACAGCGCCATGCGGCTCAGTTGCAATCCGTTCTTGGCTTGCAGCCGTTTCAGTTCGGCCTCACCGCGTTTCTGCTTTACTTTCAGCAGGTCGCTCTGGGTGGCCAATCCCGACCCTACCAGCACCTCTACGTCGGATTCCAGTTTGACCAGCAGGTTGTAGTACTGCTCAGCCAGTTCCTGTTTGTGCTTGATCGACACGGTGCGCCAGTAGGCTTCGTCCACCGCCACGATGATATCTGCGCGACGCTTGTCGGCTTCCAGACCCACAGTCTGTTCGGCCAGTTGCGATATCTTATAGAGTTCGCGCAGGCGCCCGCCTACGTATATAGGCTGGGTCACACCCACCTGGGCCACAAACACATGATGGGCATCCAGACTCATCTGGTCGTACAGCTGCTTATAGCCGTCCGCTATCATCTGGCCGGAAGCGTCAGCGAGTTGCTGCACGCCTTCGCCCACTACGGCCATATCCTTGGTCTGCTCCACCATCTGTCCCATCGCCGAGCCTTCGTCCCAGAAGAACTGGGCGGAGCCGTCTTGAGCCATATAGACCGTTCCTGCGCCCAGGTTCATCTCCGCCGGCAGCAGGTTCAGATCCATCGTGCTGTAGGTGTAGGCCGCATTGGCCGTCACCCGCGGAAACATAGCCGCATAGGCCGCTTTGCGGTTGGCTTCAGCAGCCGCTTTCATCTCGTCGCTGGTCTGCGTACGGCTGGCTTGCAATGCCAACTCGCGGCACTCCTCCAGGGTGAGTGTCCGGGCCGTCAGCGGCAGGCACATAAGGCCGGTAAGCAGAGCGAGTAGTATTCGTTTCATTGGGTCGGTTTATTTAGCATTACGCTTACAGTGAACATGTATATCGGTGCCCGAGAGCGTGTAGTTCTCATTCAGGGCCCGGCCGGTATAGCTGAGCGAGAGGCATACATCGCCGTTGCTCATGATCTTGCCGTCACCATTGACCCGGATACCGAATGCCTCACGGCGGTGGGTCACGGTGCCAAGAGGCAACGTATCGGTGGACACCTCCACGTCGATCGTGCGCTCCATAGCGTCAGCAAAGATGCTGTCTTTTTCGATACGCACATGCATATCATAGTTGTCACCACCGCTATGGTTGAAACTCAGCACGGCCTCGCTGCCGTTCTTGCCGGACGTGAGCACCATGGTGCCCGTCTCCGGAGTGAGGTGCACCTCGCCGGATTCGCTTCCTTGACGAATTGTTACTACACCCGAGGTCTTGTAGGTATAACCACCCTCGGCCTGACGTACGTCAGCCGTGTCCTGACAGGCACAAAGCATCATCGTGCATGCACCCAACATCAAATAGATAATTTTTTTCATTGTGATATGTTGAATATTTCTAAAAATTCCCGAATATTTATGCCACAATTTCTGTGCCAAACTGCCAAAATGACAATGTTCAATATCTACGATAATTCGTTCATAAGGTACAAAGAATGAATTTCGAGTGCTTTTTTCTTAAAAAATGCCAAATTTATTTGCGCATTTGAAAAAAATGTTGTATTTTTGCATTCGCTAACCAAAAAAAAATCGTATTCTCTTTATACCATGGCACAGAAAACTGACAACGTTTTTCTGACAAATCTCATTGAAGACTTGCCAACCAAGCAAAACTACCGTCTGGGAGACACCACCAGCCTAATTTATTGTAGGACAGGTTCGCTCCAGATTGAATTGGATCACCGTTCGGTGAAGCTCGAGGCGAACGATCTGATGATTATCATGCCTCGTACGCTGATTCGTTCGCTGACGTCTTCAGCGGACCTGAAGTTCTACATGCTGCGTGTGAAGAGTCAGATCTTCGATGACATCTTCCTGGAGTGCTTCCGTCTGGAGCCACGCTGGTGGGAGAAACAAACCTACGTGCATACCAACCCGGTGATGCATATGGGTAAGTACCAACAGCAGCTGGTGGAGTCCTACTACCAGTTCCTGAC
>JAFPLG010000149.1 GCA_017402895.1 Paludibacteraceae bacterium | reverse complement strand
GCCAAGGCTCGTGTGACCGTTCGCGCCAATATCCGCCAGTTGGTGGGTGGTGCCGGAGAGGATACGGTGCTGGCTCGTGTAGGTGAGGGTATCGTTAGCTCGATTGGTTCGGCTGAGAGTCACAAGCAAGTACTGGAGAATCCGGACAGCATTTCGAAACTGGTGCTGAGCAAGGGACTGGATGACGGCACGGCCTTTGAGATTCTTTCAATTGATATCGCAGACATCGACGTAGGTAAGAATATCGGTGCTCAACTGCAGATGGATCAGGCTGAGGCAGACAAGAATATCGCACAAGCTAAGGCAGAGGAGCGTAGGTCGATGGCTATTGCTGCCGAGCAAGAGATGAAGGCCAAGGCACAAGAGGCTCGCGCTAAGGTAATCGAGGCTGAGGCACTCGTTCCACAAGCCATGGCAGAAGCTTTCCGCAGCGGAAACCTGGGCATCATGGACTACTATCGCATGCAAAACATGCAGGCTGATACGGCTATGCGCGAGAATATCGCTAAGCCGGAGAAGAAGTAGGAGATGCGCTTTGCACTGCTACAATATCCTATCGTGTGGGCAGACAAGGGTGCGAACCTTTGTCTGCTTCGCGAGCGACTGGCAGCTATTCAGGGACAGGCCGACGTAGCCGTAGTGCCGGAGATGTTCACTACGGGTTTCTGTACCGATCGCCCGGAACTGGCAGAACCTTTGGGAGGCGAGACATGCCGTCAACTGCAGTCGATGGCCGACCAATATGGCATGGCCATCGTAGGTTCGATGATGTGTGAGGAAGGGGCACGACTGATCAACCGCGGATTTATGTTCCGTCCCGGCGAAGCGCCACTCTATCAGGACAAGCGTCATCTCTATCGCGACGAGGACCTGTTCTTCAGTCCAGCGAAACGGCAGATCGACTGGGAGTATCGTGGCGTCAAGATGCGGCTACTCGTATGCTTCGACATCCGCTTCCCTGTATGGGCACGCCAACCGAGAAAGCAGGAAGACCTGTACGACGTGCTGCTGGTTGTAGCCAACTGGCCGGAGGCAAGGATACAATACTGGGATGCACTGGTAGCAGCACGCTGCACGGAGAACCAGAGCTATATCGTAGCAGTCAATACCGTAGGTGACGACGGGATGGGTTGGCACTATAACGGTCACTCGATGGCCTACGACACCCGTCTGAACGAACTGGCCGGATTTGCAGATAACGAAGCCGGCACACGCATAGTAGAACTGGACATGGATGTGCTGCATCATTTCCGCGAGACATTGCCTTTCTGGAAGGATGCTGACCCATTTGAAATGAGATAAGAGATGCAATCGGAATGGATCATACGCCAACTGAGTGAGCAAGAACGCCAGACACAGGCGATGCTCGCCAAGGAGCTGAACATCAGTGATGTGTCCGCACAGATACTGGTGGACCGCGGCATCCGCACGCCGGATGAAGCGCGTCGGTTTGTTCGTCCGTCGATAGACGAACTGCACGATCCGTTCCTCATGCGCGACATGGAACAGGCCGTACTGCGGCTCCATGCGGCGATAGAAAAGAAGGAACGCATCATGGTGTATGGTGACTACGACGTGGATGGCACGACAGCCGTTGCGCTGATGTACAGTTTTCTGCGTCATCTGACCGACAACCTGATTTTCTATATTCCGGACCGACATAAGGAGGGATATGGTATTTCGTTCCAAGGTATTGACGTAGCGAAAGAAGAAGGTTGCACGCTAATGATTGCGTTGGACTGTGGCATCAAGGCTGTGGATAAAGTGGCCTATGCTTCGGAACGTAACATCGACTGCATCATATGCGACCACCACACACCGGGCGATACACTGCCGGCAGCCAAGGCTGTGCTGAATATGAAGCGGGCAGACTGCGGGTATCCCTTTAAAGAATTATCGGGATGCGGCGTAGGATTCAAACTGGCGCAGGCCTATACAGAGCGTTACTGTCTGAATCCGCAATGGCTACACAACCTGCTGGCCCTAACGGCGATGTCGATAGCGTCGGATATTGTACCTATCACGGGTGAAAACCGCGTGCTGGCCACCTTCGGTCTCAGACAACTAAACCGCCTGCCATCGATAGGCATACGAGCTATTATGCAAGTGGCTGGTATCGCCAACAAACCTGTGAATATCCAGGATCTGGTTTTCAAAATCGGACCACGCATCAATGCGGCAGGCAGAATGCATAGCGGTGCGGAAGCCGTACGATTGCTCATTACGGATGACCCGGAATATGCGCAGCACCTGGCACAAGAGATAGACAGCCACAACACCGAGCGACGTGATTGCGATACGCGCACCAAGGAAGAGGCTCTGGCACAACTACAAAGCGACCCGGACAATGATAAGAAATTCACCACCGTAGTGTATGCAGAAGGTTGGCATCGCGGCGTTGTAGGTATCGCTGCCAGTCGGCTGACGGAAGTATATTACCGTCCGACGATAGTACTCACCTCGGAAGAGGGCGGTGAGATTTCCGGTTCGGCCCGTTCGGTGAGTGATTTTGATATCTATAGCGCCATTGACTCATGTAGCGACCTGCTCTCTAATTTCGGAGGGCATCGTTTTGCAGCAGGACTGAGTATGCCGCCACAAAACCTGCCGGAATTCAAGCGCCGGTTTGAGGAATATGTTGCGGCTCATATCCGTCCGGAACAGATGCGTCCAACGATAGATGTAGAAGCAGAGATCGCCTTTGAGGATATCACACCTAAGTTCTTTAACCTGCTGCGTCACCTGGAGCCATTCGGTCCGGGCAATCCCCGTCCTGTATTCGTGACCCGCAACGTAATCAACAACCGCGGCACACGTCGCGTAGGACGCGAGGGAGAGCACCTGAGACTGGATCTGACCGACCGCACAGCCGCCATTACAGGTATCGCCTTCGGCGAAGGAGAGAAGGCGCTGTATCTGCAGAACGGCAACCCGATAGACCTATGCTACGAACTGGAGGAAAACGTATTTAACAACATGACGTCTATCCAGTTACGTCCCGTAGAGATACGACTAAGAAACGACAATTAAAATAATAGACCCAATATGTTTTCAGAAAGAGACACCCAAGGCCCCTCACGCCGTCGAGGCAGTATTGAAGTGGTGTGCGGCAGTATGTTCTCCGGCAAGACGGAAGAGCTGATTCGCCGTATGAAACGTGCACAATTTGCCAAGCAACGCGTAGAAATCTTTAAGCCCGCCATCGACGTGCGCTATTCCGTAGAGGATGTAGTAAGTCATGACCACAACGTGATTCAGTCCACGCCAGTCGATTCATCGCAGCAGATACTGCTGCTGGCAGATAATATCGACGTGGTAGGTATTGATGAAGCACAGTTTTTTGACATGGGTATCGTAGAGGTATGCGAGCAACTGGCAGCCCGTGGAATCCGCGTGATATGTGCCGGACTGGACATGGACTTCAAGGGCGTTCCTTTTGGTCCGATGCCGGCCCTGATGGCTATAGCTGAAGACGTGTATAAGACGCATGCTATCTGTGTACATTGCGGTGACCTGGCCTATGTATCCCACCGTCTGGTGCATTCGGACAAGCGCGTGCTGCTGGGAGAGACGGACAGTTACGAACCGCTCTGCCGCGCATGCTATCGCAAGGCCATCGAGGCAGAGGAGAATCAATAAAAGCCATTCGCTTAATAGACGTCATATTGCCGCTCGCCATTCGAGACACGTACACCTATCGCGTGCCGAATGACATGCCGAACCCGCAGATTGGAATGCGGGTTCTTGTTCCGTTAGGCACCAAGCAGATGACCGGCATCGTGCTCGGAGAACACACGGCGCCTATGTCGGACAGCATCAAGTTGCGTGACATCATAGCCCTACTGGACGAGACAGCCGCCGTAAGCGAGTCGCAACTCAAGCTATGGCAATGGATAGCCTCGTACTATATGTGTCCTATCGGGGATGTGATGGCAGCTGCCCTGCCGGCAAAGATATATGACAAAGCGTATAGTTTCTCGCCCGTAAAGAAACGTCGGGTCAAGTTGCCGGAATACAGCGGAGAGATCGAGGATATTCATCCGTTGAATGCCGACCAACAGAGAGCAAAAGAAGAGATACGACAAGTCTGGAAAACGAGAGAAACAGTGTTATTGTACGGCGTGACAGCCTCCGGCAAGACGGAAGTATATATGCACCTCATACAGGAACAACTGGCAGCCGGCAAGCAGGTTTTGTACCTCGTTCCTGAGATTGCGCTGACCACACAACTGACCGACCGTTTGCAACGGGTGTTTGGTGACCAAGTGATTGTATATCACTCACGTGTATCGGACGGACTGCGCGCAGAGATCTACCGTCAACAACTGAATCCGCAGCCCAAACTGATTGTAGGCGCTCGGTCGGCCGTTTTGCTGCCATTTGATAAGTTGGGACTGATTATCGTGGATGAGGAGCATGAGACAAGTTACAAGCAGCAAGAACCTGCCCCACGTTATCATGCGCGTTCCGCAGCGATTATGCTGGCCCATCAGCAAGGCGCAAAAGTGCTATTGGGTACGGCTACGCCGTCGATAGAAACCTACTATAATGCGCAGAACGGCAAATACGGACTGGTACGGATGACCCATCGGTATCAGGACGTAGAATTGCCAAGGGTAGAACTGGTGAGTCTGGAGCGACAATACCACCGCAAGGAGATGTACGGACATTTCAGTGATCCGCTGGTGGAACGGATGCGTGAGGTGCTCTCGCAGGGAAAACAGGTTATCCTCTTTCAAAACCGACGAGGCTATGCACCGCAGATACAATGTACGTCGTGCGGCAAGCCCCCTCGTTGTGAACATTGCGACGTACCGCTGACCCTGCATATGCAGGCCAAGGAGCTGCGTTGCCACTATTGCGGTTATTCACGTCCGATACCTACGGCCTGTCCTGAGTGTGGCGGGGAACTGAAGATACGAGGATTCGGAACGGAGCGACTGGAAGATGAAGTAGCATCGCTCTTCCCAGAAGCGCGTGTGCTGCGTATGGACCTGGATACGACGCGTCATAAGACCGACTATCAAGATATCATCGATCGCTTCTCGCGGCACGAATGCGACATACTGATCGGTACGCAGATGGTGACAAAAGGACTGCATTTTGATGACGTAGCACTGGTGGCGGTACTGAGTGCAGACCATCTACTGAATCAGCCTGATTTCAGAGCGTATGAGCGAGCCTTCCAGATGTTGAGTCAAGTGGCAGGTCGAGCCGGCAGGAAGGGCAAACAGGGAGAAGTGATGATTCAGACATGGCAAACAGACAACAGCGTATTGCAGGACGTGCTGCGCCATGACTACGAGTCGCTCTACGAGTCGCAGATTGAAGAACGCAAGTTGTTTCAATATCCTCCTTTCGCTCGCATCATTGAACTGACACTACGGCATAGCAAGGAGACGGAGGTGGCTCGGGCTGCCAGGCTGCTACAACAACGTCTCCGAAGCGTTTTTGGTGAACGGGTGTCGAGCGTGGTAGTGCCATCGGTGGCAAGAATACAGAGCCAACATATCCGAGTGGTTCGTCTGCGTATCGAGACACAAGCCAATATTGTGCATGCCAAGGAGCGCATAGCGGAACAGATCGAATGGCTGAAAACCGAAAGCAAGAGTACACAAATCTTCGCGGACGTTGATCCGCAATAAAAAAGTATGTTACGAGGCAAACTGAACAATACCAAATGGTACAGCCGTGTCGCCCTATGGATCGGGGTGATGGCGGTGTGTATGCTACTGACGCTATTTATCTGGGTGATAGTGGGTAACCCACAAGAGACAAGTTCGTTGAAGTGGTTTCAGTTCTGGCAGACCATGACGATTTTTATTCTGCCGGTACTGATGGCGGTTTATCTATGGTCGGAGAAGCCATTGGAATGGTTACACCTGGATCGTGGCATGAACTGGCAGACGGCCATAACAGCTATCGGCGTGATGCTTATAGCGATACCCGCTATCAACCTGTTGAGTCATTTGAATCAACAAGTGACCTTGCCGGATTTCCTGCGTCCGCTCGAAGCATGGATGCAAGATCGGGAGCAGGATGCGCAGGTATTAACAGAACGTTTTCTGCAGGTAGATAGTTTCGGTGGACTGATTACTATCATCGGGCTAATGGCTCTACTGCCTGCAATAGGAGAAGAATTGACATTCAGGGGCTTGTTGCAAGGTCTTTTTTCACCGAAATACAAGACAGCCGCTATATGGATTGCTGCTGCTATTTTCAGCTTCATCCATTTTCAGTTCTACGGCTTTGTGCCACGTATGCTGATGGGCGCTCTATTCGGCTATATGCTAGTTTGGACGGGTAGTTTGTGGGTGCCGATACTGATGCATTTCACAAAT
>JAFPLG010000148.1 GCA_017402895.1 Paludibacteraceae bacterium | reverse complement strand
CCGTCGGCTCCTGACCACGGAACTTACGATAGAGCGATGCAGCCTCTTCCGTACCGCCACGCTCCAGGATATTCTCGCGGAAACGCTGTGCAGCTTTCTTGTCGAAGATAGTGCCGCCACGTTTCTTAGCTGCAGCCTTGAATACCGAGAAGGCGTCCGCATCCAGCACCTCTGACCACTTGTAGCTATAGTAGCCGGCAGCGTAACCACCCGAGAAGATATGGGTAAAGGCGGTAGCCATCTGCGTGCCAGGCACGTTAGGCATCACGCGAACCTGCTCCATCGCGTCGTTACAGAAGCGGATAACCGATTCCTGCGTACCGAGTTGACTATTCGGTTCAAACGGTTTCTCAAGTGAGTGCCATGCCATATCCAGATAGCCGAAACTCAACTGGCGCACACAGGCATATGCAGCATGGTAGTTGTTCGAGGCCTTGATCTTATCTATTAGTTCTTGCGGCATCTTCTCGCCCGTCTTATAGTGCTTGGCAAACGTATCGAGAAATTCTTTCTCGCCCAGGAAGTTCTCATTGAACTGTGAAGGCAGTTCTACGAAATCGCGGGGTACGTTGGTACCACTCTGCGCCGCATAATGGCAACGCGTGAGCATACCGTGCAATCCGTGGCCGAACTCATGCAAGAAGGTCTCCACCTCGCTATAAGTAAATAGGGCCGGTTTGTCGGCTGTCGGACGCGTAAAGTTCATCACGTTGACGATATGCGGACGATGGTCCACACCGTTCACTACGTATTGTGGCTGATAATCGTTCATCCATGCGCCGCCACGCTTTCCGTCACGCGGATGGAAATCAGCATAGTAGATAGCCAGGTACTTGCCATTCTCGTCAAACACCTCATAGGCGGTTACCTCGGGATGATATACCGGTATATTCTTATTCTCCTTAAACGTAATGCCATACAAGCGTTTCGCCAGGTCGAACACACCCTTCTTCACATTCTCCAGTTCGAAGTAGGGGCGCAGATCATCATCCGAGATAGCATATTTCTCTTGTTTGAGTTTCTTGCTGTAGTAGCTGAAATCCCATGGCTGAAGTTCGGTATAGAAACCATGCGCCGAAGCATAGTCCTGCAGTTCTTGAATCTCCGCTTTAGCAGCCGGCATGTAGGCGTCACGCAGTTTGTCAAGCAGGCTATATACATTCTCCGGAGTCTCAGCCATCGTCTTATGAAGCGACTTCTCTGCATAGGTCTTCTTGTCGAAAAGCTTAGCCAGAGCCAGACGGGTGTTGACGATTTCCACGATGATACCCGTATTGTCAAACTCGCCACCGATACAACGGCTGTTGTACGCCATATAGAGTTCGCGACGGATATCGCGGTTATCTAGATCCTGCATCACGGGGATATAGGTTGTCGGTTTGAGATTCAGCATCCAACCGGTCTGTCCTTTCTGCTCGGCATTGGTACGAAGAATCTCCTTGGTATCATCATTCAGTCCGGCCAGCAGGCTCTCATCCGTGATGAGCATCGTCCATGCGTTCGTAGCTTTCAGCACATTCTGGCCATAGGTCAGTGTCAGTTTGCTCAGTTTGGCACTCAGTTCACGATAGGTCTGTTTGTCTGCATCCGACAAGTTCGCACCATTGTTGGCAAAACCCTCATAGATGTCGTCCAAGAGTTTGCGTTGATCCGGACGAAGTTTGAGTTGGTCACGCTTGTCGTATACCGTTTTGATACGCTTAAACAAACCCTCATTCAGACGGATATTGGCGTAGTACTCCGACAGTTTCGGACTCAACTCCATCTCAATCTTCTGGAGTGTATCGTTGGTTTCTGCGGAAGTTAGGTTGTAGAAACAGCCGGCTACGATAGAGAACAATTCACCCGAACGCTCATATGCCTCAATCGTATTCTCAAAAGTAGGTTCGGCGGGATTATTCACAATCGCATCTATCTCTTCGAGTCCCTGCTTCATAGCCTCCTCAAAGGCTGGCATATAATGCTCTGCATGAATCTCGTTGAAGGGGTATGCTCCGTGCGGAGTCTTCCAGTTCTTGTAGTCAAAGAACGGGTTAGCAGCAGACGCTGCCAAAACTGTAGTGGCTAAAGCCATAGTCATTACGATTTTTTTCATATTATCTACTATTTGTTATTTCTTTCCTCTGATCAGGTTGATGTCGCCCGACAACTGATAGACGCCTATCGTGGCATCATCCGCATTCAGTTTCTTCTTTTTATAGCTTGCCTTCAGGCCGATATACTGTGCATTCTTAGCAGCATCCGTTCCCATGGCCCGTATCACGTAGAAATAGGCTCCTTCGGCAGCCGGACGTCCGTTGATCGTGCCGTCCCATCCTTTGGCGGGGTCGGTCCATTCATATACCAGTTTTCCCCATCGGTTGTATATCCAGCAATGGAACTCACGCAACGAACGATATACGACGCGGAACTCGTCGTTCTGACCGTCACCGTTCGGCGTGAACACATTGGGTACCAATAGTTGCGACTCCGACACATTGACCAGTATCTCCACCGAGTCGTGCATACAATCCGGGTCATTCGGGTCATCACACGGACAATAGCGATTGCTCACCTCATGCACGACGCGATAAGCTCCCGGGTCCATGAAGGTGTAGCGAAGCTGTTCATCTTGGCGCTGGACGATAAGGTCCGAACCGTGGTATATACGCCATGAGAAGAAATCTACGGCCGGTGTGGGGTTACTATAGAAAGCGATCTCCAGCGGAGCAGATCCTTTCAGCACCGTTGCTTCTTTGGGACGCTCTATCTCATTGCTGCGCTCACCCGCCGCACCACGCGTCGTAGTGATCGTTGTCGGCATACACGTGATCGCATGCGGTTCGATCAGTTGGGCCACGACAGAGTCGCCCGCCAGTCCCAAATCCTCGCGTATCTTCTGATCCCAACGCACCACCACATCGGTCGAGCGATAGATAGGCGGCAGTTGATACGTACCTATGCGCAACGTCTCGTCTTTCTGAGCAGCCGAGTCCACCCATTGTTCGGTATTCCAAGCCAAAGTAGTATATGCGATGGTGCACTCCCGAGCATAGGTTCGCGTTTGTCCGTTCTCATTCACGTACGTGATAGCAGGAACCGTACCCGCCAGTTGGAGTTCGGTCTTCTGGCAATAAGGTGTCACCGTGGCAGACATGGACGCAGGCTCATAATCAGGATAGGTAAAGGCATATATCGGAGAGTAGTTCACTCCCGCCTTACGCAAATAATATCCTCCGTCATCGGGGTATATATCCTCGGCGTTGCTCTGCACGAGCGCACCCGTTTGTGTTGAATACCAATCGGCGGCACCAATCCGCGAACGCAGATGCACTTCGTCGGCAAAGAAGAAGAGCGTATCCCCCTTCTGCACCACTTGTGTTGCCGTTCCCACGCACTCGATATTCGTCTGCGCCCAACCTGGAATCAGGAATAAGGAGCAAAGAACAAGGACCAATATGAACTTTCTACTTACCACTATACGGCTTCTCTAAACGCTAAACTCTAAACGCTAAACTACTTATTCACTTGAAAGCGTGTTACACCGTTCTCCAGATAATCCACTATCTGCTTTGCTGCCGCAATGCCGGCATTGATATTCGCCTCGGCGGTCTGCGCGCCCATCTTCTTGGGAGTTGCAAAATAGCGGTTCTCAAAGAGCGTGCGGAACTTAGCATCCGCAGCAGGCATGATATCGGTGATATACTTCAGATCGGTACGTTCCTGCATGAGAGCAATCAGTTCGTCCTCGTGGATTACCTCCTTGCGGGCAGTATTCACCAGTATTCCACCCTTTGGCATCTTTCCTACGAGCGCACCATTGATGCTCTCCTTGGTCTCTGCCGTTGCTGGGATATGCAGACTGACGATATCGCAGGTAGTATAGAGTTCTTCGGCCGAATGCAGCGGTGTCACACCAGCAGCGGTCATGGCTTCGTCGGGACAGTAGGCATCATAAGCATACACTTCCATGCCAAAGCCTTTGGCAATACGAGCCACGTTTCTACCTACGTTACCGAACGCATGAATACCCAGCTTCTTGCCCAGCAACTCAGTGCCACTCGTGCCGTTGTAGAAATTACGTATGGCATAGACCATCAGTCCCAGTGCCAACTCGGCTACTGCATTGCTATTCTGACCGGGCGTATT
>JAFPLG010000147.1 GCA_017402895.1 Paludibacteraceae bacterium | reverse complement strand
GGCGGTGTACTGACCAACGTGTATTACTACGGTGATGGTAGTCAATACCCAGAGTATATCCACTCGCTCTATTTCGAGGGAGCCTATACCACCAAGCACCATGGTATCTTCCGCTTCAACTACGACTCGAAATACCTCATTCCGGGTTATCGTCTGACGCTGGACGCGACCTATCTGCCGGACGCCATGTGCGATTTCTACGGTTTCAACGGATATGACACGCGTTATCACCATGAGTGGTGCGACTGGTCCAAGCACCCCGAAAAGATGGCTGACAGTTCCGCCTATCGCTCGCGCGTGTTCTATAAGTACAAACGCGACCTCATCCGCGTGGCCGGAGATATAGAAGGAACGATCTACAAGGACCTGAAGTGGAATGCCGGAGTCGGTGTGCTCGGTTATATCATCGACGACTGCGATATCAAGATGCTCAACGGAAAGAATGAGTACGACCCTGCTAAGCAGCACTACGAGCAGAAAGCCCTCGATCCGAATGTGCAAGGTCTGTATGAGAAATACAAGACATGGGGACTAATCGGTGCAGACGAAGCCAATGGCGGTTGGCATCCGTACGCACGTCTGGGTATCACCTATGACACGCGCGACAAGCGTCAGGGACCGAACCGGGGTATCTATACCGATGCGTTCTTTACCTACTCGGCTGCTTTCAATGCAGCCTATGGTCAGCAGGCCACAGCCGGTTACAACCACCTGCAGTTCAACTTCACGTTCCGCCATTATATCCCTTGCTACACCGACAAGAATGGCATCAACCGTATCACGTTTGCCTATCGTATCGGTACGCAAAACCTCATCGCAGGTCGCTCGCCATTCTATATGAATAACTACATGAATACGCTCTTTATCCAACGCGTATACTACGAAGGACTCGGCGGTGGTAATTCCATCCGTGGTATGATGGCCAATCGTATTCTGGCCAACGGCTTTGCCTTTGCGAATGTAGAGTTCCGATTCCGGGTGGTTAACTTCGATATCGGACGCCAGCATTTCTATATTGGTCTGAATCCATTCTTTGACATGGGTGTGATTACCCAGCCGTACGACCTGAACGAACTGGTTGAAGAGCATACCAACGGGCAGTATACCAGTTTGCTCGATAAGATGAATGCTTGCGGGGATGATTACGACACCTATTTCGACACCAAGGACCGCAATGCCTGGTGGCCACACATGTGTGCGGGTTTGGGACTGAAAGTAGGAATGAATGAGAACTTCGTTCTATCAGCCGACTGGGGTATGCCTATCAACAAGGCACCCTACAACAAGCAGGACAATCAGAAGTGGGCTAATTTCTACGTCAAGATGGGATACCTGTTCTAAGCCGGCGAACTATTTAAAGATTCGCCAGTACATAACAGGAAGAATAGTGACTGTGAGCGGCAAGGTAAATATCGTGCCGAAGCAGATCACTACGCCCATCGGCATCCAAAGGCTTGTATGCGCAATAATCATCGGGAGCACACCCAGAGCCGTAGTAGCCGAGGTTAGGAATACCGGACGCATACGACGCAGGCCTGATTTGAAAGCGGCATAGCGCACCGTACGGCCGTGTTTGCGCAATATCTCAGCATATTCGTACATCATGATGGCATTACGCACAATGATTCCTATCAAGCTGACTATTCCCAGTACGGCTGTGATGGATATATCCAATCCGAATATCCATAGTCCAAGCATCGCACCAAATATACAGAGCACCGAACTGGACAGCGCCAATATAGCAAGCGAGACCTTACCGAAATGGTAAAGCATTAGCACGAACATGACCAACAACGCCGCCACGATACTCCATCCTATCTTAGGCAGAATCATTCCGTTGATTTCCGTCAGTCCTCCGTAGGTAATTTGTATTCCTTCAAACTGCGGGTCCTGATCGAAATGCTGACTATCGATCCATTTGCGCACCTTTCGTTCGGCATCCACCTGACTGGTCTTGCCACGCAGGTCACAACCGACCGTAACAGTACGAATAGCATTTCGGCGTTCGATATTCGCCCTATGCCATGAGGGTGAGACGGAGGCAACCTGGCGCAGCGGAACCCACTGTCCGGGAACGGAGGTCGGGACAGGCATATTGAGCAGTTCATCCACCGACAAACTGTCGGCATCAGTTGCATAAAGCATCACAGGTACTGCATAATCCGCCTCATATACAGTGGTCAGTTTCGCACCGTTGGTCAACTGGTTGAGATAGAGCGAAAGCATCGTCTCGGTCACTCCGAGCCGGGCTGCCTCGTCGGCATGAAGCGTGATAGCCGTTGAGCGGGCAAAGGCATCAAAATCCGAGTGTACCCACTGCATTTCGGGTTGGGCGGACATAAACTGCTTGAGCGAGTCGGCCAGTACGGCCATCTGCTCCAGATCATCACCACGGAAACGCACCTCAAGCGGGTTCTTGGCAGCCTGATAGTCCATTTGCTTAAAGCGAATATACGCATTCGGGAAATGATTTTCGTAGCGGGCAGAATACTCTTGGAGCAGTTCGGCGGTAGCATCTTGAGAAATCGTATTAACCACGAATTGCGCGTACGACGGACTGGCCATCTGAGGCGTATATGTGGCATGGAAACGAGGCGATGCCTGTCCTACAAAACTGGTCACGCTCGTCACACGGCTGTCGCGTTGCAATTCACGCGCCAAAGAGTCGGCTACAGTAGCTGTCTCTGTGAGCGTTGCTCCCTCGCGAAGATGGATCTCTACGGCGAAGCATTCACGATCTGCCTTGGGCAACAACTGTATATTGAGTTGCGTCAGTAGGAAGATGCCGATTCCTATCGCCATGAACAGGGCCACATAGACTACCCCTGGATGGCGGAAACATTTTGTCAACAACCGTTCGTAGCAGTCTTGCAACCAGCGGAAGAAACGCATTTGACCACGCTCAAAGAGGGTTAGTTTGGCATCTTTCTGGCGATGGATAAACTGGGTGGATAGATACGGTGTTACCCATCCGGCATAGAATATACTGGCTGTCAGTGCAAAGAGAACGGCGAAGGGAAAGAGACGAACGAAATCACCTAATGGTCCCGTGATAATATGCGTCATCGGGAAGAACATACCGCTGATAGCACATGTAGCCAACGACATCGGCACAAAGAGTTGCTTAGTCGATACTGCAGCCGAGTACCAACGGGAATGGCCTTTTTCCAGAGCATTGGTGTAGCCGTCTATTACGATAACGCTATCGTCCACTATCATTCCCAAAACGAAGATTAAAGCGGCCAATGTCACCGTATTCAGTTCGATACGCGTCATGAACATCAGTCCGATACATATCGCTGTGCAGACCGGCACACTCGTGCTGGCTACCAAGGCGGTACGCAATGGGAATAGCAGCAACATGACTACTATTACCACGATGATAGACACCACTATGTCACGCAAGAACGAATATACCGAAGCTTGTACCACTTTGGGCTGGTCCGTAATGCGATGAAACGCCAAGTCGGGCGGCAAGGTCGCGCGTGTCTCTTCCAGCACTTTCTCCACCTTCTCGCCAAACTCCACGATATTATTGCCCGGTTCCATCTCAATATTGACAATTAGACAGGAAGCCGGTTCTTTTCCGAGAGAGTCGCTGCCGAAATAGGAAATATAGCGGTCCGGGGTCTGGTAACGCCGTTCAACAGTGGCGATATCGCGCAGCCGGACTGTTGCGCCCGTTGCCGGATCGGTAGTGATGATTTGTTGCATTACCTCATATTCTGTGCGGTTTTGCAAATCTACGTGCAGCAACTGTCCCTCTCCTTTCTTGCCAGAGATGGTACGGAAGCCCTGGAGCGTCAACTGCGACTGGAGAGCCGACTGAGGAATATGATAAGCTGCCAGTCGATGCGGGTCAACGGTAACGGCTATTTCCTCTTGCTGCTGGCCCAGAATACGTAGTCGGCCCATTTCAGGAATCGTACGCAGGCGTTCTGTCAGTCGGCGGGCATAATGCTCCAACTCACGGGGGCTGCGCTCGGCGCTGGTCACAGCCAGCAACATGGATGACGTATTACCAAAATCGTCGATAACCACGGTTTCCAGCACGCCGGCAGGCATCTTGGTCTTGCGTAGCAGATCCAGACCGGCACGTATCTTAGCCCAGGCCTCGTGGTTCGATTCGAGTGTATTGCGAAGCATCACATAGACATACACGATACCGTCTTCTGATACCGAGTAGGTAAACTCTTTGTCCACCTCCTCAAAACTATTGATATAGTCTTCCAGCGGACGGGTTACCTGTTCCTCTACCTCCTGGGCTGTTGCACCGGGATAGATAGCGGCCACCACGCCCTGACGTATGGTGAACTGCGGGAACTCGTCCTTGTTCATCTGACCCAACGACCAGATGCCGAAGAGCATCATCGCCAAGAATACGAACAGCACCAGACCGTGCTGTCGCATTGCAGCTTCTACATGATTACGAGTACTTGTTTTCAATAGTGTATCTTTGCGTTGTTATATAGTTTCTGAAATCCTTCGATAATGATGCGGTCACCGGCTTGCAGTCCGGAATCAACCACCACACCACTATTCACATATTCTCCCAAACGGACCGGACAGCGTACGGCCACAGAGTCGCGAGCCACCCATACAGTCGGTTGCGTTCGCATCAGTTGGATGCATTCGGTTGGAACAATCAGTCCGTCCACCTCTTGCGCACGGAGCGTCACATCACCTATCATGCCGGGCAGTACGGCATCTTTGCGCTGGAGTCGTGCCAACACATTATAGGTGTGCGCCAGTGTATTGGCATTCATGCTGCGCTCGATAATCGTTACGGGGATATCTTCTTCACCAATGGCTTTTACGCGGAGCACTCCTTTATCACCGATATTGACGCCTGCTATCTCGGTTTCCGGCACGCCGAAGCGCACATAGTATTCACTGACGTTCAGCAGTTCGAGAAGTGGCTGAACAGGCAGTACGGACTGGCCCACCTCGACGTAGCATTGACCGATAATACCGTCTACCGGTGCACGCAGTTCACACTGGCGAACCATGTGTTCGGCTGTTTCTACCGTAGTACGGGCTTCGTTGAGTTTGGTCTGCACCTCCACCCATTGTAATTCGCTCACTACGCCCGATTCATGCACTTTCTCTACACGCTGGTACGCATCTTCAGCCTGATGCAACACAGCCTTGGCGGCTTCAAGTGCATTCAGCTGCTGAGTATTGTCGATGCGCAGTAAGAGTTGTCCAGCCTTGACATACTCTCCTTCACGGACTGTCATCTCCAGAATACGGCCTGATGTCTGCACGGAAAGCGGCCGGGAAGCTTTAGCTTCTATCCGTCCTGCGTAGCTATGCGACGAAGCATCATGTCCGACACCGGCAGCCATCACTCGCACATCTATCGGACGCGTCTCCGGCTGCTTATCTTGATGGCTCGTACAGGATACTAATGCCACCAAAGCGGATAATAAGATTAGTTTTCGTTTCATTGTTTCTTTTGTTTTTCGGCAAAATAGCGCCATAACGGTGCGGCATGCAGCGCTTGAACTATCTCACCCTGTTCCAGCAGTTGACGCACCTCATCCTCTGCGAACAAGTCAATACCGATATCTTCTGTCGGTTCCTGGTGTTGGTCACGACGTTTCTCTACGCCCCGCGCCAGAAAGGTGTACGACAGGTTGTTGTGATTGGTCGGGTTAGGCGAAAGAGTCATAAAGAGTGACCACTCGCCGCCTTCATAGCCCGTTTCTTCGCTCAGTTCGCGTTGTGCGGCATGGAGCGGTGTCTCACCCGGGTCTATCACGCCGGCCACCAGTTCGTAGTGGGTTTCACCCAGCGCATGACGATACTGATCCACCATCACCATCTGTCCGTCTTTGGTTAGGGCAATCACGTTAATCCAGTCGGGGAATTCCAGTACGTACCACGTAGGAATCTCTACACCGGAAGGCAGCTTCACGCACTCTTGTCGCACGCTGAGCCACGGTCCCAACTTGAGGATATTCTCACTCTTGAGCACCTTCCATCGCCGGTTTTCTAACTTGCGTATCATATAATGGTTTCCATTTAATTGTCAAATACAGCACACGTGCTATCAAGTGGGCAAAATAAGCGATATAGATGGCTTGTACACCCAACGGCTTATTGCACGCCACGTAGGCCGCTACAAACGCCAAAGCTGCCCATATCATCGAGTTTCGTATCTCGGGGCCGGCAGTGGCACCCACAAAGACGCCGTCCCACATAAAGGCCAACGTGCTGACTATCGGCATCGCTATCAGCCATCCCATATACGGAGCGGAAGCATGAATCACCGACTGGTCGCTCGTCATCAACCATATGCACTCATCGCCCCATATGGCATATACTCCCGTGAAGAGCAGCCCTACTCCAACCGACCATACGAACAGCAGGCGAACGGCTTTGCGCATCATCAGAGGTTGGCGTTCGCCGATATATCTGCCCACCAATGCTTCGCCGGCAAAGGCAAAACCATCCACGAAATAGCTGAATATCATAAACAGCTTCATCAGTATTGCACTCACAGCCAGCTCTGTATCTCCATATCGGCTTGCCAGAGATGTAAAACCGACATACACCACCATGAAGCACAAACTGCGGACAAACAGATTGCCGTTCAGCACAAGCAGTCGTCGCATCTTAGACCATTGAACAGATGAGCGCCATGTCTCCAGTCCTCGGAATATCGACAAATCGGAATACTTCACAAGCAATATACTGACGGCCAGCAACAGACCGCTATACTGGGCTACGAGTGTTCCGTATGCCACGCCGATGGGTCCCAGCGGTGTATGGACCGCAAGCACGTAACTCACGACCATATTCACCACATTGACCAGTATGTCAACGGCCATTGGCGAGACGGTATCCTGCATGCCGATAAACCAGCCCTTCATAGCCAGCAGACTCAGTGTTGCCGGAGCCGCCCATATGCGTACGAAGAAATAGTGACGTGAGAACTCGGCCACCTCGGGCGAGCAGGGAACACAGGCCAGAACTGCCGTCACAAACAACCACTGCAGCAACCAGATAGCCACCGTAGCGATAGCGACTATACCCAGACTCTGGGTCAATATCTGCTTGCATTCGTCTTTTTGTCCCTTTCCAAACGCCTGGGCCGTCATGCCACTCGTACCCACCCGCAGGAAACCGAAGTTCCAATAGAGCAGGTCGAACAGCATCGTACCGATAGCGATACCTCCTATCGCCGATGCATCGGATATATGGCCTACGATAGCAGTATCCACCAGTCCAACGAGTGGAATGGTGATATTCGCCAGAATACTCGGCACCGCCAATTGTAGGATCCGCTTGTTCACCTTTCGCCTATAATCTTTCGCCTTTAGCCATTATAATATTTCGTGCAGGATTTCGCTTACCGTAGGATGCGGGAAGACCACTTGTTCCATTTCCTGTATTGTATAGCCGTTACGTACGGCAAACGAGGCGGCAGCGACAAACTCCGAGCAGGGATTACCGATCATGTGCACACCCAGTACGGTCTGTTTCTTGCTGTCCACCACCATCTTGCATAGTCCGGTCTCACCTTCGTTCTCCGCCATAAACCGGCCGCTGAAGGTCATCGGCAAACGGCGTACCTCCGTCTCGATATTCATTTCTGCGGCCTGCTGTTCCGTGATGCCGACGGTGGCTATCTCGGGATTGGTATAGACCACCGAAGGAATGGCGTTGTATGCGATGCGTTGCAGCGGTATCTGACGGAGTAGACGCCCGATGCACACTTCGGCCTGACGAGCAGCTACGTGCGCCAGCATAATCTTGCCGGTCACATCACCGCAGGCATATACGTTGTCCAGATTGGTTTTCATAAACTCGTCCACTACGACACCTCCACGATAGAGTTCCAGATCGGTCAATGCCTCCAGTCCTTGCAGGTTGGCGCGACGACCGACACTGACCAGGATCTTGTCGGCTTCAAAAGAAGCCTCTTCGCCATCTGCGCCCGTAACCCGTAATCCATTGTCGGTAACCGCTGTCACCTTGGTGGAAGTCAGGATATTGATGCCGGCCTTGCGGTATTTCTCCAGCAGCACCGCAACTACTTCCTGGTCCAGGTTGGGCAGGATGGTCGGCATAGCTTCGATGACCGTGACGGGCACACCCAGCTCATGGTAGAGCGTCGCAAACTCCATTCCGATCACGCCACCCCCGACGATAATAATCGATTTCGGGAGTTCTTGTGCAGCCAGAGCATCGGTGGAGTCCCATACGGCGGGGTTGTCCTGGATGCCGGGAATCGGTGGTACAAAATTGGTGGAACCCGTACAGATAAGCAGGTTCTCGGCCTCGTAAGTCTCGCCGTTGCACTCTATCGTCACCAGTTCGTCCGTGCGGCTCAGCACCCGCGCGGCGCCGCTTACCAGGGTGCAGTGTTCGTTGTTGAGGCGCTGTTTGATGCCTGCCACGAGTTTGCGCACCACGATGGTCTTGCGTTTCTGCATGGCGGCGAAATCGAATGCTACATTCTCGGCCGTAACGCCATATTTCTGTGCATGCGAAGCGTTGTAGTACTGTTTGGCGCCATATAGGAGCGATTTGGTAGGAATACAACCTACGTTGAGACATGTGCCACCTACCGCATTTTGCTCAAAGAGCACCACGTCTTTGCCTGCTTTCGAGGCTTTCTCTGCGGCCGTATATCCTGCAGGGCCACCACCCAGAATAGCTATGAAATATCTATTCATTTGCGATTTGATATTTGATATTTATGATTTGTTTTTGATTCGTATTTCCGGAGTACTTTGGAGTACCAGCGAGTTGGCCGGTACGTCCGTTGTCAACCAAACGTTACCGCCGATAATGGTATCGTGACCGATGCGCACGCGGCCCAGAATAGATGTGTTGGAATAGACCGTCACATGGTCTTCCAGTATGGGGTGACGCGGAATATCCATCGGTCGTCCCTCGTCGTCGTATTCAAAGTTCTTGGCTCCGAGTGTTACGCCCTGGTAGAGCACCACATGACTGCCGATAATGGTTGTCTCGCCGATAACGACACCTGTGCCGTGGTCGATACAGAAATAGTCGCCTATCGTAGCAGCCGGGTGGATATCTATTCCGGTTCGTGCATGTGCCAACTCGGTCAACATACGTGGCACGTAGGGCACGCCCAGTTGGTAAAGGACATGGGCAGTACGAAAATGGAGCATCGTCTGGGTGAGCGGGTAACTCAGTATCACTTCGCCTCGGTCGGTCACGGCGGGGTCGTTATGCAACACGGCATCCACATCGGTATGTACCAGCCGGCTTATCTCCGGCACCCGTGTCCAGAACTCATCCGGCAACGCGAGTGAGCGTGGTGCGTCTGCTTTCGGAAAATAGTCCGGAAAGACCACCGCCCGCATATGCGCCATCAGTTGCTTCAGTTCTTCTATTGTAGGTACTTGTATCATAATACGCTCAGATATCTTTCTCCTGTATCGGGCAGTAGTGCTACGATGGTTCGTCCCGCATATTCGGGTTGTCGTGCCAGTCGCATGGCAGCCATGTATGCGGCGCCGGAGGATATTCCTACCAGCAGTCCTTGTTCGGCAAGCCGGTGTGCACCTTCGTATGCCTCGTCGTTGGTGATGCGCATGACTCTATCGACATACTGCGCCTGATAGGTCTGCGGCACAAATCCCGCACCGATACCTTGTATCTTATGCGGGCCGGCCTGTCCTCCGGAGAGTACGGGCGACGCATCGGGTTCCACGGCTATAATCTCTATATCGGCCTTATGCTCTTTGAGTGCCCGGCCTACTCCGCTCACCGTGCCGCCTGTGCCGACACCGGCAACGAACACATCCACCTGTCCGCATGTATCGTTCCATATCTCGGGTCCGGTGGTGCGATAGTGCACTTCGGGATTGGCGGGGTTGGTAAACTGCCCCAGGATGATGCTGCCGGGTGTGGCGTCACGCAGGGCTTCGGCACGGGCGATGGCACCTTTCATGCCTTCGGCACCGGGAGTCAGCACCAGTTCGGCCCCGTAGGCGCGCAGCAGGTTGCGTCGTTCCACCGACATGGTATCGGGCATGGTAAGCACTACGCGGTAACCTTTTGTGCGTCCGATCCATGCCAAACCGACGCCTGTGTTGCCGCTGGTTGGTTCGATGATTGTGCCGCCGGGTGTCAGCACGCCTCGTTGTTCCGCATCCTCTATCATCGCCAGCGCCGTACGGTCTTTCACGCTGCCACCGGGGTTTTGCCGCTCCAGTTTGAGCAGCAAGCGAACGCCTTTTTGCGCTCCATCAACGGGCATTTCCACCATCGGTGTACGTCCGATCATCTGTATGAGACTGGAATGAGTCATATTTTCTTTCAGTTCTCTGCTTCTTTTAGTACGATTCGTACGGCTTCGGCTATCATCTCCGGGCAAGGACGTTTCTCATAGTACTCCGGCGTACGCTCAGCAGGGCGTGGGTCCAGGTCCATCTGCGGCACACACTGTCCCTTAGGCACGAGTCCCAGCAGCTCGCCGCAGGTAATCGAACCATACTTAGCGCGGAACTCTCCGGCCAATTTCTGAACCAGCACGTAGTTTTGCATCTTGCCCTCGTTGTCGTGGGGCGTGGTACTACCGTTTTCGAGTCCTGCCAGCATGAACATGCCGCAAGCCGCTCCGCATGTGAGGCGCATACGTCCCATACCGCCACCGAAACCGGCCGCCATACGCATAGCGGTCTGTTGGTCCGGCATTCCAAAGAGGTCGCAACAAGCACCCACTACAGCTTGTGCGCAATTGAATCCTTGGTGAAACAGTTCTTTCGCACGTTCTGCGCGTTCCTCAATCTGTTCTGCTGTTAATTTAGCCATACTACTCCAAATTATAAATCGGGTGCAAAGGTACGAAAAAAATCCCACCCGTGCAAGAGTTAGGTGAGATTTTTGAACGTTTAAGCCAAATAGCGTTTGCGAAGGAGGCGGATATCGTCATGCGAGAGGCATAGAATATCGTGCAGGTAATTGGTCATCCCGCCATACTCACGATCGATGAGATGGAGTGTGGAGATAAAGTTTTTCGTAGAGACGCCCATAAAAGCCTGGATAACAGCCATCTCGTTTTCTCCTCCTCCGCGCGCCAACACATCCGCATTCAGTCGATTAACAAGGGGGCGGTAGGCTTCGTTACTTAGGTCAAAATCGGCAATGACGGTTTCCCTATCTACGCCCAAGGCAAACATCAGGAAAGCGGCACCCCACCCGGTTCGATCTTTGCCCTGCGCGCAGTGCCAAAGAATACCTCCGTCCTCGGGTGCTTCGACAATCAGACGCAGGAATGCGGCATACTGGAGTTGCGAGAACTCACTTCGGATGAGCGACGGGTACATGTTTGCTGCCATCTGCTGCACCTCGGGATAGAAGGAATAGTTGACGATATGTCGATCCAGTTCCAGAAATGCCTCTTCCGGTATGGGTTTGCCGGTTTGTTGCTCGGCACGCATATCAATGGTCGGGAGCAGATGATGTTGTACGCCCTCTATCTCACGGTCCGGAATGGCTTGGAACTCTCCCATCGAACGAAAATCGAAGATGCGGCAGAGGTTATATTCCTCTTTGAGCCGCTCTACGTCTGCATCCGTCGCATCATGCAGATGTGCGGTACGCAGCAGTCGATGCGGAATGATAGCATTGCCGCCTGCTCCGATAATACCTCCTAAGTCACGCGCATTATCAATATGTTCAAAGATAATTTTCACTTTTTAAAAACTTCATCAATCAAGTGTATGAACTCTTTATAGGCAAAAGTGTCACTCAGTTCGCTCAGGGAGGCGGCCAGTCCGCGGTAGTGCCACTCGTGCGAGGCTTTATCCTTGACGTGGAAGATATTCCATAGTTCGTCACCCCGGGTCTGGTAGTCGCGCCAGATAGCCCGCATGTTACTCAGTTTATCGCCCATAGCCACAATCTTCGCATCATGGGACGCTGCTGCAAGGCGGTCGATAGCCGCCTGCTTACGGTCATGCCAACTGTCTTCTTCGGAGACACCTTCGGTGAACTGGTCACTCTCAGCATGAACGAGTTCGGCTATACGGCCACCGAACTCACGACGGATATCTTCTACGGTCACATCGGTGTCTTCGATGGTGTCATGGAGTGCAGCAGCTGCCAGCAGTTCCTGGTCGGGCGTGATGGTGGCTACGATTTCCACCGCTTCCATCGGATGGACGATATAGGGAAAGCCCTTACCACGACGTTCTGTGTTGTGGTGTGCGTTGACAGCGAAAATGATCGCGCGGTCAAGCAGGTCTGTTTCTAAGAATTTATTTGCCATATTAGTAAATTGTTCCTTCTAACATTGCCCGGAATTGAGGCATCGGACAGTGGGTGTCACGTTCAATCATGATGGTCTTCAGACCGGCATAGATACGGACGTTTTTTTCTATTTCTTCAAGATCTGCATCCGCACCAAAGTATTCCCTGGCGAAACCGTCCCAGAACTTACGGGCTGTGGCATTGGACATATGGTTCACTTCCATGGTCCATGACTCGTCATTCAGACAGCAGCAGAGATAGACCATACCCAGGTCGAACATCGGATAACCGTAGCAGAAGTCACCCAGGTCGATGAAGTATTGCGTGTGCACGCCGTCTTTGTCCGTGAAGATGCCGTTTCCGAACTGCAGGTCACCGTGGATGGCCGTGTCAGCATCCGGTGCAGCTGCGATAAAATCGTGCAATTTCTGCTTCTGTTCGGGTGTAAAGTCCGGATTGTTGTCCAACATGCGGTAGAGACGGTCCTTGACGGATTCGAACTGTGTCGTGTCCACGTGAATACTGTGCAGTTTCTTGCATAGCTGTGCGAACTCACGTCCAAACTCAGGTGCTTTCTCGGGTTCGTCACCACAGGCACGCGAATAGGATTTCTTGCCTTCGATGCGGCGGAAACGAATGCCAATACGCTCACCATCGGTAACCAAGTCACCGGGTTCGGGCGTCGGAATACCGGCCGCATATACTTTCTGTGCCAACTCCAGTTCCAATGCAGCCGCTTCGAAGTTGCGGAAGTACATCTTCATCATGATACTGGGGTCCGACTTATGGTTGTAACTTGCGCCATTGGCTCCCTCGCCGGTGCGCACATAATCATTCAAATCAATTAGAATAGGTTCCATAAAACATTTACATTTTTTTCATTTACAATTTACCAATAGGCCTTTTACCTTTCAGTTTTCAGTCTGCATAAACGGTAGGTTCAATGCCTGCTTGAAAGTCAGTTCGGCCAGTTCTTCATTATTGATATTCTCTCCGTTAAGCGCATTGAAGAAACGCAACAAACCGATCTTACCACCGCCTTGCGAGAGGATACATACGATGCATATATTCTGCAGTCCGACGGCCGAAGAGATGATATCGAGGTCGGTGTTTCCCAACTGATGCCGTGCCAGTGCATAGGCATCCTCCTCGTATTGATTACGCAGCCTTGAGACATCGCCTAATGTGTTGCAGTCCAGTGCTTTGAGCACCTTCAGATACTGCATCAAAGGCACCTCTTGGATCTCTGCCTGGTTGATAGCTGCGATGCGTTTGTTGAGTTTGTCAAACGGTCTCGCATTCAAGAAACTACGGAAAGCATCACCGTCCAGCAGCACATCATCCAGTTGACCATTCTGCACCAGTTGTTGTACACGACGACGATAATCGTTGATCTCCATGCGGATACGGCTGAACTCATCATCGGCCATTTCCAGCATACCGGCCAAACGATTCATGCGGCGCATGTACTCTCGCGGTATCTCCACGCCGGACTTGTAGCCGGTGTCGTGATTGATAGCGGCCCATGCGTGCTGAAGCGTCGTACGCAGTTGCAATTCGAAACGGTAGTCGTAGCCCGGCAGGCGACAGATATAATGGAGCGAGTTGTAGCCAAAACTGTCCAGCTGGTGCAGTTTGCGCTTATCGACAGAGTTTGTCCAGTCGATCTCGAAGAGTTGCTCCGCCATGGCAGCTATACGATCGACGTCATCGGTATAGAACGTGATGATACGCGCACCGAGGATGTCGGTAATATCGCTGAGCGTGGCGTACTTAGAGCCCTTGAGGGCTAACTTGCCGGCCAGACTCTCTTCGGTCTTGATACGCGTCTCCACCGCCGTGACGATGAGGCCGTTACGCTCCAGGGCTTCTCGTAGGATACGCGTCACTTCAACCTGCATCTTCTCGAATACAGGCTTGGCTTCGCGGTACTCCTCCAAAAGCATTTCTGAATGCAGATCCATAATTAAATAATATCAAAGAGGCTGATGAAGCCGGTCATCATAAACACTTGACGGATGTCGGCATTGATAGCACGTACCTGCAGTTTGCCACTCTTGGCAGCAGACTCTTTGCGGAGAGCGAGGAACAGACGCAGACCCGAAGAAGAGATATACTCCAGTTGGGCGCAGTCGAGAATGATGTGTTTGGCAGCTTGTTCTGCCAGTTTTTGGAAGTCGGGTGCAATTTCTGCAGCAGCCGCGGTGTCCAGTCTTCCGGAGAGTTGCGCAACGAGTTGCTCACCCTCATTTACCATGTTGATTTTCATAGGCTATTTACAATTTAATCATTTATAATTTACCATTTATTTTATCATTGGGCTATTTAGCCATTTAGTTTCTTGACGAGTGTAAGGATATTCTTATCATCTTTACGCTCATAGCGGATGTCGTCCATGATCTGGCGAACAAGGAAGATTCCAAGTCCACCAATCGGGCGTTCTTCAGCACTCTGCGTCACGTCCGGATCTTTCTGTTGTGTCGGATCGAAGGGTACGCCGCTGTCGGTGATGGTGAATACCAGTTTTTGGCCTTTAGGCTCTTGGCACTTCTCACATTCCACGAGCACTTGTCCACTCTTGCCCGGATAGGCATAGAGCATCACGTTGCTGACCGCTTCCTCCAGCGCCAGGTTGATCGGCATGTTGAGTTCCTGAGGCAGACCAATCATCTCTATCCACTCGGCCAAGGTAGGAATCTGTTGGATATCATTGCGCATGACGAGGGAGTAGTGTCCTCCGGACATTGGTCGTTTGTCGTTTGTCGTTTGTCGTTTGTCTAATAAACGAATGGCGAACATGGTCAGGTCGTCACTCTGCTCAGCATCGCCTACAAACGAAGCCACAGCTTGGTGCATATCTGCAATGAGTTCTCGCGGCTCCTTTAACCTTTCACCCATCCCCTTTAAGCTTTCCATCATTCGTTCCTCACCAAACAACTCATGTGCGCTGTTCTCCGCTTCGGTCAGTCCGTCAGTATAGAGGAAGAGGGTGTCACCTACTTCCATCTTCGCTTCTTGTTCCTGGTATGCAAATCCACCTAATACACCAAGAGGCAGATTAGCTATGCAATCCAAAATCGTAAATCGCAAATCGTCCATTCGTAAATGAATCGGTGCATTATGGCCGGCATTGCAGTATTTGAGTTCACCGGTACTGAGGTCGAGCACGCCCAGGAACAGCGTAACAAACATACTCTGGTCATTGCCTTCACCGCTTAGCGAATCGTTCATCTGCGTGACGATCTGCGCCGGACTGTTGAGATAGGACGTGAAACTACGGAAGATAGAACGCGTCATGGCCATCACGATAGACGCCGGAACACCTTTTCCACTCACGTCTCCCACGCAGAAGAACAGCCGGTTCTCGCGGATATAGAAGTCGAACAAGTCGCCGCCAACCTCTTTGGCCGGAATGACCACACCATGAGCATTCAGGTTCGGATAGTCCGGGAAGGGCGGGAAACGATTCGGCAGCATGGCCATCTGGATCTTACGAGCGATATTGAGTTCGTTCTCCATGCTCCGGTTGCGGGCTGTTGATTCGATAAGTCGTTTGTTGTTGCGTCCGGCGTACCATACTATTAGAATCAGCATTGCCAGACCCAGTAGCATCAGCAATGCGACGATACGACCAACATGATTCAGGTCGCGGAAGAGTTCGTCATCGGGTATGATAATCTCAATCTGCCATCCCGTAGCATCTATCTCTTCGCCGAAGATATTATACTTGCGGCCTGGTACAGTATCCGGAGCGGGAACAATCTCCACGCCTGTGCCGGAACGGATAGAATAATAGCTATCGGGATATACCTGCAGATACTCAGACAGGTTCTTGAGTGCATCCAGCGACATGTCTATACATACAACGGCCACAACCTTACCACTTCTATCGCGCACGGGGTACGAACAACTGACTACATAGGTTCGGGACCCCGAATCGTCCAGGTAGGGTTCGCACCACCAGCAACTATCGTGCATAAAGCCGTTTTGGTACCATTCCATCTGGGTGTAGTCGTGTTCCTTACTGCCTATCTGGCGCGTATAGACACTATCTTCAGCAAGACGGCTACTGCAGACCTCGAAGAACGTCCCCAGGCTGGGGAAATAATCCGGGATGAACGCTACCGCCATACTGGTGTTTGCACGTAGCGTACTCACCGCCAGACGGGTGGCGGCATACATAGAATCCGGCTCTTCCAGGTATTTCTCGGCCAACTTGGCCAGGGTCTTGGCGGCTGTTTCCATCTCAATAGCATGCACGTCTATCTCCAGTTCGGCACGGCGCAACTCGGTCTTGGCACGTTGCTCGGCCTCGTGACGAATAGCCACACGGCTGGTGAAGTACATGAGGCAGGAGATGGCTTCCAGTGCGATAGCCGCCACCAGGATGATCCACAGACCACCATGGTCTTTTTTTGTCTTTTTCTCAGATGATTTTTTCATTCTTTAGTGTAATGGAGTTAAGGGATACACAATATTCACGATAAAGATATTCGCTGCCAGGATGATGAGGTTCATCAGTAGGCCGATGCGCATGAAGTCGCTGAAGCGGTAACCGCCCGGAGCATAGACGAGCATGTGGGTCGGCGAACCGATAGGCGTAGCGAAACTGCTGCTCACGCTGATCATCAGTGCGATGAGGAACGGATACGGTTCGTAACCTAACTGCACGGCCGCCTGATACATAATCGGGAAGAACATCGCACCGGCGGCTGTGTTGGAGATAAACTCCGTGATAAACGTAGCCACAAAGCATATCGCCGTCATCACGACAATCGGGTTTGTGCCGCATATATCCAGTATGCCATACGCAAGCCTTTCGGCAATGCCGGTATTCTGGATTGCCAGTCCAAGGACCACCGAACCGGCAAAGACCATCAGGATGTCCCAGTTGATGGCTTTCATTGCCTGATCGGGACTGCAGCAACGGAAAATGAGCATCGCAAACGCTGCGAGGAACGCACACTGCAGCAACGGTAGTACATTTAGTGCCGACAGCACGACCATTGCAATCATGATAGCGGTGGAGATAAGTGTTTTCTTACCGATGTTCGGCACCTGGTCCGAATCGTAGAAATAGAGTTGCGAATTCAGTTGCTCGGTATGGATATTCAGTTTCGGCGGGCACTCAAAGAGTAGCGTATCGCCGGCATGCAGCTTCACTTCGTGTGGCGACTTCTCTAT
>JAFPLG010000146.1 GCA_017402895.1 Paludibacteraceae bacterium | reverse complement strand
GTCTCTTGGTCCACGTAGAGCGCACCGGAGATGTTAAAGAAGTCGAATGCAAAGCCGTAAACGATGCAACTCAGTACGTACAGCATTACGCCCGGCATACCCGGATTACCTGCTCCGAAGAACGCGAAGCGGAGTACCCACGCAAACATCGCCAGCAACATCACATTCTTGATACCGAACTTCTTCAAGAAGAAAGGAATCAGGAGGATGCAAACGGCCTCACAGATCTGGCTGATGGAAACAAGCATCGTGCTATGCTTTACAGCAAAAGCCTCAGCGAATTCCGGTGCTGCAGCAAAGCTGCCAAGGAACGGTGTAGCAAAGCCATTGGTGATCTGTAGGCTTACGCCCAAGAACGTACAGAAGATAAAGAACAAGGCCATCTTCTTTTGCTTGAAGAGCGCAAAAGCTTTTAGTCCGAGAGCTTCTACCAGGTCTACCTTGCCTTCCACTTTCTTAATATCGCAGTTAGGCAATGTGAGCGAATAGGCAGCCAACAGCAAACTCAGGCCACCGCTGATGGCAAACTGATGAGCTGTAGATTGGAAACCGAGCAAGTCGATGCACCATTCCATAGCAATAAAACCAACTGTGCCGAATACACGAATTGGCGGGAAGTCCTTGACGGTGTCCATGCCGGCTTTTACCAGTGCGTTGAATGCTACAGAATTGGTCAGCGCGATAGTAGGCATATAGAACGCCACGGATAATGCATAGAGCGAAAAGAGCGGACCAAACTGAACGGCATCACCTGCGCTCAGACCGTAAATGCCGGCGGCTCCCATAAACAGACCGGCTAAAAGATGACAGAGACTCAGGGTCTTCTGTGCGGGTAACCAGCGGTCGGCCACGATACCCATTAGGGCTGGCATAAAGATCGAAACAATACCCTGGATAGAGTAGAAGATACCAATGTGGGTACCCATGCCATGCTCTGCCAAGTAGCGACCCATACAGATCAAATACGAACCCCATACTGCGAACTCCAGGAAGTTCATCACGATGAGGCGAAATTGAAGTGATTTGTTTTTCATAATAGTATAATTTTTAACTAGTCGTCCTAGGTTGCCTAGGAATCCTAGGGGGCCTAGAATTCCGAGGTAAAGTGGAATTTAATATTCTTGTAATCTTGCTGCGCCATGTTGAGTACGTAGCCGCTATCGGCCATAAAGACGTCACGTCCTTCTTTGTCGTACGCCATATATTGTGCTTTGCGCTTTTTGAACGTGTCCAGTTCGGCCTCGCCCTCTTTGTCGCATACCTCAATCCAGCAAGCCTTGTACATCTGCAGTGGTTCCCAGCGGCACTTGGCTTGATACTCATGTTCCAGGCGGTATTGGATGACTTCGAACTGGAGTTGTCCGACCGTACCGATGATCTTGCGGCCGTTCATCTGGCTGACGAACAACTGAGCAACGCCTTCGTCCATGAGTTGGTTGATACCTTTCTCCAGTTGTTTCTGCTTCATCGGGTCGGCATTCTCGATATACTTGAACATCTCCGGTGAGAAGCTCGGCAGTCCGCGGAAATGCAGATGTTCGCCACTGGTGAGAGTGTCGCCTATCTTGAAGTTACCCGTATCGGGCAGACCTACTATATCTCCTGCGAAAGCTTCGTCTACAGTCTCTTTCTTTTGCGCCATGAAGCATGTAGGTGCCGCAAATCGCATCTGCTGGTCTTTGCGGACATGATAATAATAGGTGTTGCGCAAGAACTTACCGCTGCATATCTTAAAGAACGCGATACATGAGCGGTGGTTCGGATCCATGTTGGCGTGAATCTTAAAACAGAAAGCCGTGAATTTATCCTCCATCGGTTCCACTTCACGTTCTTCCGCCATCACGGGGCGAGGCGAGGGGGCGTTCTCTACGAAGAAGTCGAGCAGTTCCTGCACACCGATTGTCTTGTATGCCGAACCGAAGAATACCGGGGCCAGTTCACCGCGTAGATAGGCCTCTTTGTCGAAAGCTGGATAGACACCGTCGATCATTTCCAGATCTTCCTGCATCTTCTCACTCAGTTCCGCGGGACGCTTATCCAGCGCAAACACCGACTCGAATTTTAGTCCCTGACCATTCGCCCAAGTCGCCGGAGTGACACGAATCTGCAGTTCGCGTTCCACCTCGTCCATCAGGTCGAACGGATCTTTACCCTCGCGGTCCATCTTGTTCATGAACACCATGACAGGCGTCTTGCGCATTCGGCAAACCTCCATCAGTCGGCGCGTCTGGGTCTCAACACCTTTGGCGCTGTCAATCACTACGATCGCGCTATCTACGGCTGTCAGGGTGCGGAACGTGTCTTCCGCAAAGTCCTGGTGACCCGGTGTGTCGAGGATGTTGATGTGATATGTAGTGTCTTTTTCGGGTCCCGAGACACTCGGGCGGTAATCAAAGCCCATGACGGAGGTTGCAACGGATATACCACGCTGTTTCTCTATCTCCATCCAGTCGCTAGTGGCCGTCTTGCGTATCTTGTTCGACTTCACCGCTCCGGCCACATGAATGGCTCCACCGTAGAGAAGTAGTTTCTCGGTGAGCGTCGTCTTACCGGCATCTGGGTGCGAGATAATAGCAAACGTGCGGCGACGTAGTATTTCCTGTTGTTCTTGATTCGTTAGCATCAACGTAGTGTAGCACCAAATTTCTCTTCGAATGTTTTCTTCAGTCGCTCCATGGTGGCTTCTATCTGCTTATCCTTGAGCGTGTTCTCTGCGTCTTGCAGGATGAACGAAAGGGCGTAACTCTTCTTGCCTTCCTCCAGGTTCTTGCCCTCGTAGACATCAAACAAGAAGACGTTCTTTAGCAACTTGCGTTCCGTCTCAAATGCGGCACGCGCCAGGTCGGCAAACTCTACTGTCTTGTCCACGAGCAGTGCGAAGTCGCGCTTCACTTCCGGATATTTCGGCAGGTCAACGATGACAGCCTTGTACTGCTTGTTCTGTTTGAGTAGTTGGCGCCAATCCAGATCGGCATAGAATACCGTTTGATCTATATCAAATTGCTTGAGAATCTTGCGATCTACAATACCGATAATTCCAAGTGCTTTACCGCTTTGGGCAAGGAGCTTCATACCGTCCTGGTATAATTCGCCGGTCAACCGCTCAATGCGTAACTTGGCGATATCTACACCCAGACGCGTCAGGATATTGTTGACATAGGCGTGTAACTGATAGAAGCTGGTCTTTTCCTCCTTGCGAACCCAACTCTGGGCTGTCTTGTTGCCGGTTAGCCAGAGTGCCAAGTGCGGTTCTTCGCTGTACTCGATGAGGGGATTCTCGGGGTTGTGTTCGCGAGCGGCGGGATTGGACTTATAATGATATGCGTTGCCAAACTCGTAGAATTTCAGGTCGTTGTTCTTGCGGTTGACATTGCGGGCTATCGATTCCAGTCCGCCAAAGAGCAGGGTTTGACGCATCACGCCCAAGTCCTGACTCAGCGGGTTCATAATCTTGACGCACTCTGCAAGCGGCATCTCCTGAAGTGGCTCGTAGTAGGCCATCTTGGTCAGCGAGTTGTTCATGATCTCGTAGAATCCTTGTGCAGTCAACTGTTCCGAGATACGTGTCTGGAGTTTGACAGGGTTGGGCTTTACACAGTAACTGAGACTGGTGTTCAGTTTCTCCGGGAATTCAATATTGTTGAAGCCGTAGATACGCAGGATATCCTCAACAACATCGCATTCGCGCTGTACGTCTACGCGGTAGCGCGGAACTGCAATGTGCCAAACCGAGCCTTCTTTTTTCACTATACCTATTTCCAGAGCTTGAAGAATCGTCTCAATCAGATCTTCGCTTAGGTCTTTTCCCATCAAGCTGTTGACGCGACGGATGTCAATCTCTACCGGCCATGGCTCGAATTGTGTCTGACCGTTGTCGGTCACGTCCATTGCGATTTGTCCGCCTGCCACTTCTTGCATCAGCAGGGCGGCACGCTTGAGTACGTACTGTGTGTTGTTGGGATCGCATCCGCGCTCGTAACGGAACGATGCATCGGTCTGCAACTGATGACGACGGCTGGTCTTGCGAATCCATACGGGATCGAAATAAGCACTCTCCAGGAATACGTTCTTCGTTCCGTCGGTCACACCGCTGTCCAGTCCGCCGAATACACCGGCGATACACATCGGCTCCTCTGCATTGCATATCATCAGGTCCTTGTCCGACAGTTCGCGTTCTACGCCGTCAAGCGTCGTGAATTTCTGTCCCTGTTGGGCGCAGCGAACAATCACCTGACGTCCCTTGATCTTATCCGCATCAAAAGCATGCAGGGCCTGACCGCACTCGTGGAGTACGAAGTTGGTGACGTCCACGATATTGTTGATCGGACGCAGACCGATAGTGGTCAGTGCTTGCTTGAGCCAGTCGGGCGATTCTTTTACTTCTACGCCGCGGATGCTCACGCCGGTATAACGAGGACAAGCCTCCTGATTCTCAATCTTGACGGATATCTCCAGGTCATGGTTGTCCACGTGGAATGCTTCTACGCTCGGTTTCAGCAGCTGAACCGTACCGGGCTGATGGCACTGATAATAGGCGTACAGGTCACGTGCTACGCCATAGTGGCTGGCCGCATCCGAACGGTTGGGCGTGATATCCACCTCGATGAGCGTGTCGTTCTCGATATGGTAATATTCTGCAGCAGGCATGCCAACAGGAGTATCTGCAGGCAGTACGATAATACCGGCATGGTCGGTACCTACGCCTATCTCATCCTCGGCGCATATCATGCCCCAAGACTCCTCGCCACGTAGTTTGCCTTTCTTGATAGTGAAGCTCTGGTCACCGTCGTAGAGCACCGTGCCAATCGTAGCTACAATCACTTTCTGTCCGGCAGCCACGTTCGGTGCACCGCACACGATAGGCAACGGCTCTGCTTCGCCGACATTCACTTTCGTTACATGCAGGTGGTCGGAGTTGGGGTGGGGTTCGCAGGTCAGCACTTCACCCACGACCAGTCCTTTCAGTCCGCCACGAATCGTTTGTACTTCTTCCACACCACCAACCTCCAGTCCGATAGAGGTCAGAATCTGAGCCACAGTTTGCGCATCGTCCTTGAGGTCGATATAGCGCTTCAGCCAATTGTATGAGATATTCATAATATAATGAGTACGATTTACGTAAATTCGTTAATTCCCAATTCAGCGTGCAAAGTTAATAAAAAAATCGCACATGTGCAAGCACACGCGCGAAAATTGACATATTTTGCCTATTTTTTATAGTCTTTTCACGTCTTCTTCGATCTGGGCGCGAAGCTCGTCCAGCGACTCGAATCGCTGTTCCTTGCGCAGAAAACGGACGATATGCACCGACAGACTGCGTCCGTACAGATCCAGGTCCAGTCCGGGGATATGCAGTTCGATAGTAATAGGATTTTCCCCAATGGTAGGGTTGGTGCCGATATTCAGTATCGCGGGTTGTTCGTGAGCAGCTCCAAAATCGGCCCGAACGGCATAGACGCCGGGCGGAGGTAGTAGTTTGCGCGCTTCGTCCAGTCGGATATTTGCGGTAGGGAAACCCAGTGTGCGACCAATGCCGCGTCCGTGAACGACGGTGCCGGTGAGCATGTAGGGATACCCTAATAGCCGGTTGGCCAGTTCTATCTCTCCCTCTGCGATCGCGTTGCGTATCTCTGTCGAACTAATATGCACCGACGGGTTGTCCGCCAATTCGAACTGACCGGCCTGAACCACGTCCAATCCTTCCCGACGACCAATGGCTTGCAGCTGTTCGATATCCTGGATGCGGTCCGAACCGAATCGGTGATCGTAACCCACAAGCAGTGCATCCACCTCATGACGTTCTTTCAGTAGTCGCATGAACTGTCCGGCAGTCAGGGGGCGAATCTGCTGAAAATCAAAGAACTCAATTGGTGCATATTGTTCCAGTAGTTGTCGGCGTTCATCTACGGAGCTCAGTAGTTGCGGTTGATAACCCATCTGCAGGACTTGGCGCGGATGGTCGCGAAAGGTGACAATCAGCGGAGCGAGGTGCCGCTTGTTCGCCTCGTCCCCCAGACAGCGAAACAAGTACTGATGTCCCCTGTGTACGCCGTCAAAAAATCCTATGGTAGCTATCCTTTTCACTTTTTTGGCTCTGAAGCCTACTTCGGTTACATTCCCGGCGGTGGTCCCGAAGGGGGTGGAGTACCCGGCTTAGGGCCTTTGCTTGGGTCGAAACCCGATTCCATCATTTCTTGCATAAACCCTGCAGCACCTTTGGCCTTGAGGTTACCCATGCGGTTGACGCGCACCGAGCAGGTCAGCATGAAATAAGTCGGCAGCGTGTTGTATTTCGAGTAGCTGATCGAGTTCTCGCCCACCACCTGCATGATATTCTTCTTCTGATTCAGTATGTCGTATACGTTGAGCGAGAGCGTCACGATATCCCAACTCTTGTCGATCGAAGCATTGAGAATCACTTCGTTGACGTTGCTCAGGTTGTAGCCGTGGCGAGCCGTATAACCGCAGTCGGCGCTGATGGTCCACGACTTAGGCAGATGGAACTCTACATCGCCCGTGATGTTCCAGTCAAACACATTCGATATGCTGCTTGCGGTGAGCGAGTTCTCCGTGCGGCTATAGGTGAAGTTACCCTTCACACCGATGTCCACATACTGGTGGGTGAATCTGAGTCCCAGGTCTTCCGATACGCGCAAGTTTCCGGTCAGCGACTGCTGTCCCAGCATGAAGCTGTTGTTCTCAATCATGGCTTCGATAGCGGCAGCCGTCTGGCCGCGCTGGATATACGAAACACGCTGGTTGTAGCTAATCGAGGTGCGTGTGTTGAATTGGAACTGTTTCTCCAGGAATGGCGTGTTGTACATCAGGTTCGCCCCTACGTTCCACGGCAGCGCATCGGCATTGACGGTCTGCTGGTAGAGCTTTCCGGTCTCGTCGTAGATGGAGTTGTTGACCAGTGCGTCCTGCGTGACGTTGCCGTGCAAGCCTGTCATGAGGCTCCAGAACTTGTCGGCATCGAACTTGGAATACATACCGTGGAT